>NZ_JAVFVN010000744.1:0-912 GCF_030910085.1 Stenotrophomonas maltophilia group sp. RNC7
ATCAATTCTCTAAAGAAGGCTAAATTCCTACATTTTTCGTATTTCAAATTTCGACAATGTGCAAATAAGTTATCTTGGTGGTTGTGAAATAGGTCATCCTCCCCACTTCGTCTGTCTAATGGTTCCTTTAACCCTCCTATGACTATCATGCTTCATTAAATTCTCCACACTATCCCCAAGCTGAATATCTTTCTTCTTAGGCTTCTCTTTACAGATCTGCATTAACTTTCTATAGATACTAGGACTATTTATTTGTACTATCTCCCCTATAGTCATTGATTTCACCTCATTTTTATTTAAATACATAAAATAGAACAATTTATCATAACAAAAAACCCCAGCGACCGAAGTCGGTAGGGTTTTTAAATATTGGGCTATCTTGCCCGAAGAAGGGGGAATTCTTTTTCGTATACTTTTCCTTAATATCATAATACCATGTTATTTTTCGGATTTATCGGTCATTTTTAAAAACCTATTACATCTTTTCCTCGGCACACTTTCATCCGCATATCCTAAATGTTTAGCCACTTGATTCCAAGTTAAACCGTTTATATATCTCAAAGATAGTATTTGTCTTATCTCGCTATCTTCTTGGTTAGAGATATATTCATTGATCTCGTCCACTAAATCCATTAATTCATCCAATCTTAGCTTGAGTTTCCTCTCTAACCTTTTGAGTTTCACGCTGTACTCTTTTTCATTTAGTCCAGTTATAGTGATATTGTGTAGTGTATATGGAAATTCATAAGACGATCCGCTAACTTTATCTGTAGCCATTTTAGGTTCTAATGTATTGATTTGATCCTTCAAAAGACTTATTTCTTTATGTAGAAAATATAATTGTTCCAATTCCTTTTCCGTCATATTACGCCCCCTTTTCCGTCCGTTCAACATAGATGTAATCCTTGTGTA
>NZ_JAVFVN010000756.1:0-1520 GCF_030910085.1 Stenotrophomonas maltophilia group sp. RNC7
ATGAAGTGCCGGTGCAGTGCATTACACACAAGTCTTGTGGAAGAAAGCAGGTGCGGAAACTCTTGGTCCTGAATTATCACGTATTGAAGGCCCGCCCATATGTTCTCGGATCGTTCCTCTGCCTGCGCTTCGTGGATGGCTGCCTGCGCCGCTTTATACGCCTGCTTTACTCGAATGCACCAATCGGCATAGGCATCAGGATCGGAAGCATTGACGCCACCAATCTGTTCGTAATGCGCCCCAGGCGATCCGATTGCCTTCTGATACGAGTTATACAGATCGATGTAGCGCGTTGCTGCTTCATACTGATCCTGACTGATGCCCTCGCCTCGGCCAGCCATCGCCAGACGGCCAAGGTACGAGCCTGTGCGCGGATCGCGGGCCATGTCTGCCGGTACGCCGTAATGCCTCATCCTTGCCTCCATCGCCACTTTGGCCGGGTCTTCTTTCAGTCTGGATGCCCTGCCGTTGGGTTCACGGAGTGGAACATCCTTCTTTGGCCTTCCTCTTGATCGCTTGGCTTGAAGTTTCGCCGCCTTCGTCCTCGCCATGTCCGTTCCTCGCTGCCTCAGTACTTCGCCAAAATCCAAAACCAAGCCACTATCGCGAAAGCCACACCGACGATTGCGAATGACGCTGGCCAGCCAATACCGTTCATAATTGCGTGATTGATCGCTTCGTCCATCGCCCTCTCCTATGCCGCTTGTTTGGAAAGGACCAATTCGCCGCGTTCGATCATCTCATCCATGACTTGGACGGCGTAAACGCACGTGGAATGGTCCCTGTTGAAGATTTTGCCGATCTGGGGGAAGCTCAAACAGCGCTCGTGTCGTAGGCGCCACATTGCTATCCTACGCGGCAGAATGAACGGCTTTGACCGCCCGCAACCTACCAAGTCCTGATAGGTCAGGCCGTACTCGTGGGCCACATCACGAACCAGCATTTTGCTGCGGTTGATGACCGTCACCCTCGGCTCGTCAACAATTGCGGCATCGCCAGCATCGCGAACGTGTATCTTCTCAAATTCTGATATCAACGGCTCCTGATGTGTGGAGGCAGCGATGCGCTCCAGTCTCTCCGCATTCAAGCGCTCGATGCGCTCGGCTTCTCGCTTTGCAAAAAGTGCCTTGACCGCTCTGTCAGTGTTTCGTGAGTAAGCTGCCGCGTACATTAGACTGCCTCCGGGTATCCATCATCGGTCGGTACAGAGCAGGCCCTCATCACCCTCTTCTCCATCCGATCCAGACGCTTGTTGATGTTTCTGCGGAATCTCGCAAAGGTCCAATCCAGACCATCTGCAACGTATGTTGCGGTCTTCATTCGTTTCTTGAAAACGTTTGCCGACATGCTCCCCTTGAGGCGATTGCAGGCAAGGCAGCACGGGAAAATATTGCTGCGGTCATCGCGACCACCTTTGCTCTTTGGGAAGTAATGATCAGCCGTTACCGTCTTTGCTGTCAGAGGTTCATAGCAGTAAGCACACTTCCCACCGAACTCCTGCAGCCGCGCATGTCGAGTGG
>NZ_JAVFVN010000812.1:0-730 GCF_030910085.1 Stenotrophomonas maltophilia group sp. RNC7
TTGTGATTATAGAAACTATGCAGTACATATACATTTAATGCTTGATAGCCCTAGAATAAGCAACGTGAAAGCGCAAATTAGTCTATTTGGAGTAAAATTACTAAATGTGCCTATAGATGAACCTTGGGGAGCAGGAATATATATTAATGAAATATCTTACTATATAGAAGAAATACAAACTCAATATTCTTTATTCGACTTAAGAATCCTTTTAAATTCAGGTGATGAAATATTAGTTACTGCTAACAATTTGTATTATACTGAAGAATCAAATTTAGAAGATAAATCATAAGAACAATATAAAATAACCTAAAAGCAAGTGCATTGTTCTCTTGCCTTTAGGTTGTTTATTCAGTAATACCGAGATGAAGTAGTGCATGAAAAAATACCGAAAAATTAAAGAGTACGGATTGTATATATCATTTCTTTGATAGACACCACTATTGTTTTTGAATATGATTGGGAGAGAAAATAGGTATGGATAATGAAATATTCAATAGATATAAAGAGTTAGAACCTCCATTTAATGGTGAAGTACTTTATACAAAAGATATAATACCTTTGGATAAGCTTAGAAGACTTGTAAAAGAAACAATAAATTATTTGAAAGAGAATGATCTGATGTATGGGAAGGTATATAAAGTGTGGGACTGGTTTGAACATGACGGATACTTGCGCTCAAAAGAACTTGTTTCAGACGAATTCTTTACTGAACTAACAAAAAATAATG
>NZ_JAVFVN010000823.1:0-485 GCF_030910085.1 Stenotrophomonas maltophilia group sp. RNC7
ATTCATGGTAGAACAAAGAATTATACTAGTATGTTCACTCGTGATGGATCCCTAGTATCATTGAAAGATGAAGGAGTTATGGACGACTAGAATTAATTGTTAAGTGGCATTATTTTTTTAAAGTGAAATAACTACAAAACAAAATATTTTACTCTAATACCGTATTATTCAGAAATGAATTGTGCGGTATTTTTTATGTCAAATTAAAAGATAAATTTGCAACTAGTAAAATTATAAATTTTGGTCTTTAGGATTATCATTATTAAAATATTTAGAAAGACAGAACGAAACTATTCCCATAATTATTGCTAATAGAATAGGCCCAAAAAAGAAAATTTTAGTCATCCTATCATTGTGGTGCCAAATAGTGCTAAATAAATACATAGCTGAAAGTATTGCAGGAAGTATTGATAGTTCTACTGAAAATTTTTTAACATCACTATAATCTGAATAGTCATTTAAAATGTAGAAAATTCTATTGATTA
>NZ_JAVFVN010000117.1:0-42000 GCF_030910085.1 Stenotrophomonas maltophilia group sp. RNC7
CACCGACTACGCCAAGGAAACCGCTGAACTGACCCGCACGCAGATCCTGCAGCAGGCCGGTACCGCGATGCTGGCCCAGGCCAACCAGTCGCCGTCCAGCGTGATGAGCCTGCTGCAGGGCTGATCCCCCGCACCGGTTCAGGCAGTACAGAAAGGCCGCCTTCGGGCGGCCTTTCTGCGTCTGTGACCGCGGCCGGCGTCCAGCGCCCCCCCCGGCTGGCACAGGCCTTGCAGCGGCGCATGCATCGGCGCACGCATGTGCGCTCAAGCTTCCATTCCGGCGGCCGATAGCCATTGCAACGGCAGTGGCTTCGCCCGCCCACAGCACAAGGACTTCTCATGGCCATCGGCACCATCGGTACCGGTCTCGACATCCCCACCCTGGTTGCGCAGCTGGTTGCCAAGGAGCGCGAGCCGCAGGAAAACCAGATCAACGCGCTGGGCACGGCGGCGACCTCGAAGCTGTCGGCCATCAGCACCATCAAGAGTGGCCTGTCCAATCTGCAGACCGCGCTGGCCGCTTTGGTCAAGAGTGCCGACAACCCCGGCTACAAGACCACCCTGGGCACCGATGTCACCTTCACCGCCGCCGTCGATACCGGCGACAACGCCACCAGCCCGGTGGCCGGCACCCACCAGGTGCAGGTGCAGCAGCTGGCACAGAACCAGAAGCTCAGCTCCAAGGCATTCGACAAGGATGCGGCGATCGGCGGCGGTAAATTGACGATCGGCTACGGCGACACCAGCCTGGACGTGGACATTGCCGCCGACAGCAAGCTGGCCGACGTGGCCAAGGCGATCAACAAGGCCTCCGGCGGCAAGGGCGTGGTCGCCTCGGTGGTGACCGCCGACGATGGCCAGCACCTGGTACTGACCGCGGTGGATTCCGGCGAAGCCGGCGCGATCACGGTCACCCCGTCCGGCGGCAACGGCACCCTGGATGACCTGGCTTACGACGGCACCGCCTCCTCGAAGATGGAAGTGATGGTGGAAGCCAAGGACGCGATCGTGATCGTGGACGGCTTCACCCGTACCTCCAGCTCCAACACCATTTCCGACCTGGTGCCGGGCGTCACGCTCACGCTGACCAAGGCCAACCCGGACGTGAAGCAGACCCTGACCGTCGGCCGCGACAACAGCGCGCTGAAGGCCAACCTGACCGCCTTCGTGACTGCCTACAACGCGATCAACACGCAGCTGAAGTCCGCCACCGCCTACAACAGCACGACCAATACGGCCTCGGCACTGACTGGCGATGCCATGGTGCGTGGCCTGCAGCAGCAGCTACGCGGGCAGCTGAGCCCCAACGTGAATGAACTGAAGGCGCTGGGCATCACCCTGGCCACCGACGGCACCTTGACGCTGGACAGCACCAAACTGGACGCGGCCATCGCCAAGGACCCCGAATCGGTCGCCAACATGTTCGGCGCCGACGGCAAGGTCGGCAAGTCGATGACCGACATGCTGAAGAGCAACCTGGACGCCACCACCGGCACCATCACCCAGCGCACCAACACGCTGAACAAGCAGATCAAGGATCTGGAAAAGCGCCTGGACGATCTGGATGCGCGCATGGAACAGGTGTCCACCCGCTACACCAAGCAGTTCACCTCGATGGAGTCGCTGGTCAGCCAGATGCAGACCACCAGCGACTACCTGACCCAGCAGCTGGCCAAGAAGACCAGCAGCTGAACCCGCACGGCGGCGCTCAAGTTTGGCGCCGCCGGCGCCGATACAAACAGCAACACAATGCAGGGCCCGTGGCGGGCCCTGATGCCACCGACAGGCCATGCGCCGGGTGGCCAACCAGGAGACTCATTCAATGTACGGTTCCAGCCGTCAGTACGCAGAGCAGTACCGCAAGGTCGGGGTGAACACCGCCGTGTCCGACGCCGACCCGCACAAGTTGGTTGCACTGCTGCTGACCGGAGCGTGCGAACGCATCCGCCTGGCCGAAGCCTGCATCGAGCGCAACGACCAGGCGCGCAAGGGCAAGGCCATCGGCGAGGCCTGCGCCATCGTCGGCCACCTCAATGGTTCGCTGGACCATGAGGCCGGCGGCGAGATCGCCGGCAATCTGTCGGCGCTGTACGACTACGTGCAGCAGCGCCTGACCGAAGCCAACCTGCACAACGATGTGGTGGCCCTGCAGGAAGCCCTGCAGCTGCTGACCGAGATCGACGCGGCCTGGAATGCGATTCCGCAGGACCAGCGCCAGCGCGCCGCCGGGGCTCCTGCCTGATGGACGCCGTGCTTGCCCCGCTGCACGCCGAACTGGACGCCCTAGACGCTGCGCTGACCACCGTTTCGGGCGAAGACTGCGCCGCGCTGCTGGGCCAGTACGATGCCAACCTGCGCAAGGCCATGGACGTGCACGGTGCGATCCTGGGCGCCGATGCGCTGCAGGGCCTGCTGCAGCACCAGCACGACCTGAGCGCGCGCATGCGCCTGCTGCGCGATGAAGCGGCCAGCCACCTGCAGCAGGGCCGCACCTCCCTTCGCGCAGCCCATGCATACCTGCAGGCAGAATCGCTGGCATGACCCTGCTGCCGACCACCTCGCTGCACCACCCGGCCGAAAGCGAGCTGTTCGACGAAACGCTCAGCTGCGAACTGGCCCTGCCTGCCGAGTACCAGGCCGGCAGCGCGCTGGGCCGTACCGGCAATGCCGAAGCCCTGCTGCGCAGCCTGGCCCTGGTGGAAGACAGCAGAGTTGACGAGCACGAGGAGCGCAGCGAAGCCACCCTGCAGCTGCAGCGCCTGGAAGCCAAGCTGGACCTGACCATGGTGCTGCTGGGCCGGCTGGTGCGCCAGCAGGGCCACGACCTGCCCCTGCGCCCGGTACGCTGGTCGCGCCGCGGCATCCGCCTGCAGCTGGGCCCGCGCAGCGGCGCCAGCCCGGGCCAGGCCGGCGTCGTCCGCCTGCAGCCCAGCGACTGGCTGCCCGACCATATCGACCTGCCGGTGGAAGTGGTGGCCGAAGCCGCCGACGGCAGCGGCGGCCACTTCCTGTGGCTGCGCTTCAGTCATCTGGGCGATGGCCTGGAAATGGCCATGGAACGCCACCTTTTCCGTCTACACCGTCGACAGGTTGCCGAAGCGCGCCGGGCGCGCTGAACGCCGTCACCGTAGTGCGTGGCCGACGGGCCTTGGCGGGCCCGTTCAGCTAAGTTAAGGTGGACTCCCCTCACGGACCTGCTGCGTGCCTGTGCGAGTTCTCATCGTCGACGATCACACTCTGGTTCGCGCCGGCCTGGCGCGGCTGTTGCAGGGGTTTGCCGACGTGCAGCTGGTGGCCGAAGCGAGCAACGCCGAACAGGCGCTGCAACTGGCCCTGCAGCATGCACCTGACGTGGTGCTGATGGATCTTTCCCTGCCCGGCCGCACCGGCCTGGAAGCGCTGAGCGACATCCGCCTGCGCGCACCCGGCACCCGGGTGGTGATGATGACCATGCATGACGACGCCGCCCATGTGCGCGATGCACTGGACCGCGGCGCCGTGGGTTTCGTGGTGAAGGATGCCGCGCCGCAGGAACTGGAACTGGCCCTGCGTGCCGCCCATGCCGGCCAGGTGTTCCTGAGCCCGCAGATCTCGGCCAAGATGCTGGCGCCCATGCTGGGCCGCGAAAAGCCCACCGGCATTGCCGCGCTGTCGCCGCGCCAGCGCGAGATCCTGCGGCAGATCGGCAAGGGCGAAAGCAACAAGGAAATCGCCGCCGACCTGGGCATCAGCGTGAAGACGGTGGAGACCCATCGCGCGCGCATGATGGAATCGCTGGGCTGCCGCCGCGCCAACGATCTGCTGCTGCTGGCCGCCCGCCACCAGCACGAGTTGGAATGATCGTCCGCCGGAAACCCCGCGCATTGCGCGTTGGTCGACCAACGGTCGACCCTACCGACCCGGGCCCTGCATCGGCGACGACTTCCCGTCACCCCGACAGACCCTGACAGGTTTCCGTACAGCCCGACCCACCTTTGCCCGGCTTTGCTCACCAGCAATCAACGATTTAGCCGCGGCCATCGTCAACTTCCCGCGCTTTCGTAGGGATTTCCCCTACAGCGTGTCGGGAACTCAACCAAGCGCCTCAGGAACCCCCCGATTCCGGACCTGCCGGATCAAAAGCAAGATGTGTTCCACAAGGCGCCGGGGAGCGGTGCCGGGGAACCACGATGAAGGCTGCACTCTCGACCCAGCTGGGCCAACAACTACACCTGACGCCGCAGCTGCTGCAGTCGATCCGCCTGCTGCAGCTCGATGGCCTGCACCTGGAACAGGAAATCCAGCGCCTGCTCGATTCCAATCCGCTGCTGGAAATCGAAGAAGCCGAGGCACCCGTTGCCGACGCCAGCGATGCCACCGCCACCACCCTGGAAACGGCGGCCTTCGATGAGCTGCCCGAATCGTCCATGTGGGACGTGGCCGGCACCAGCTGGCAGGACGGCGACGATGACCGCATGGCGCGCATTGCCGCCGGCGAATCCAGCGACCCGCAGCTGCGCGTGCTGCAGCGCCTGGCACTGGACCTGGACGACCGTGGCCTGGCCATCGCCGCGTTCTGGCTGGAACACTGCGATGACGCCGGCTACCTGCAGGCCCCGCTGGCCCAGCTGCACCTGCTGGCCAGCGCCCAGTTCGATGTCGACGCCGCAGGCGTGGAAGCCATCCGCCAGCAGCTGCTGCACGGCGAACCGGCCGGCATGGCCGCGCAGGACCTGCGCGAATGCCTGCTGGCCCAGCTGTACAGCCTGCAGGGTCTGGTACCGGGCCGGCACCTGGCCGGGCGCATCCTGGAAGGTGCGCTCGACGCCCTGGCCGCCCACGACTACCTGGCCCTGGCCCGCCAGCACGACGCTGAAGTGGACGACGTGCGTGAAGCGGTGCGCCTGATCCTGTCCCTGCAGCCGCGCCCGGGCGACAGCCTGCAGACCGACAGCAACGTGGCCGTGGTACCGGACGTGGTGGCCTGGCATACCGACGAGCAGTGGAAGGTGGCGTTGAACCCGGCCACCAGCCGCCGCGTGTCGATCAACAGCCAGTACGAACAGGCCCTGGCCGATACCGCCGATGCCGCCCCTGCCCTGCGCGAAATGCTGCAGGAAGCCCGCTGGTTCAGCCGCGGCCTGTCCATGCGCTACGACACCCTGCTGCGCACCGCGCGGGTGATCGTCGAACGCCAGGCCGCCTTCCTGGTCCGTGGCGACGAAGCCATGGCACCGCTGACCCTGAAGGAAGTGGCCGAAGAAATTGGTATGCACGAATCCACCGTTTCGCGCATCACCACCGGCAAGTACCTGCAGACCCCGCGCGGCACCTTCGAATTGAAGCACTTCTTCGCCGTGCGCCTGGAAGGTGCCAGCGTGTCCGGGCAGGCCGTGAAAGCCATGGTGCGCCGCCTGATCGACGCCGAGCCGGCCGGCCGCCCGCTGGCCGACGAGGCCATCGCCGGCCTGCTGTCGCGACAGGGGGTGAACATTGCCCGCCGAACCGTCGCAAAATACCGCGAACAACTGGATATCGCTCCGGCCCGCGAACGGCGCCGGATCAGCGCCAGGCAACCCCAGCTGGCCCGGGTGGGCTGAAAAGGATGTTGGACATGAACAAGCTCACAGTGCTGCTGGTCGATGACCATGAAGGTTTCATCAACGCCGCCATGCGTCATTTCCGCAAGATCGACTGGCTGCAGATCGTTGGCAGCGCCGGCAACGGCCTGGAAGCGATCGAGCGCTCGGAAAGCCTGCGCCCGCAGGTGGTGCTGATGGATCTGGCCATGCCGGAAATGGGCGGCCTGCAGGCCACCCGCCTGATCAAATCGCAGGATGATGCCCCGTACATCGTGATTGCCAGCCACTTCGACGACGTCGAGCACCGCGAACACGCGCTGCGCGCCGGCGCCGACAACTTCGTCAGCAAGCTGTCCTATATCCAGGAAGTCATGCCGATCCTGGAAGGCCTCAGGGAGGATAGATCGTGAGCGAATCGCGCATCCTGGTACTGGACAACGATGCCGTGCGCGCCGAGCGCACCGTTGCCCTGCTGGAATTCATGGATTTCAACCCGCGCTGGGTCTCCGACGCGGCCGATTTCGACCTGGGCCGCCAGCGCCAGAACGACTGGATGGCGGTGATCGTCGGCAGCCTGGACGAAAGCCCGGCCAGCACCGCGCTGTACGCGTGGCTTGGTGGCAGCAGCCTGCCGCCGCCGGTGCTGCTGGCCGATGGCGATGCCGCCACGTTCGCCCACCAGCATGGCCTGCACGAAGCCAACATCTGGCCGCTGGAAGCACCGCTGCGCCACGCGCAGATGGAAGCCCTGCTGCGACGTGCCAGCCTGAAGCGGCTGGATGCCGAGCACCAGGCCGGCGCCGTGCAGGACCAGGGCCCGACCGGCACCGGCCCGGCAGTGACCACCCTGCGCACCATGATCGAACAGGTGGCCGCCTTCGACACCACCGTGCTGGTGCTGGGCGAATCGGGCACCGGCAAGGAAGTCGTCTCGCGCGCCATCCACCAGCGCTCGCCGCGCCGTGACGGCCCGTTCGTTGCGATCAACTGTGGCGCCATTCCGGCCGACCTGCTGGAAAGCGAACTATTCGGTCACGAAAAGGGCGCCTTCACCGGCGCACTGACCGCGCGCAAGGGCCGTTTCGAAATGGCCGAGGGCGGCACCCTGCTGCTGGACGAAATCGGCGACATGAGCCTGCCGATGCAGGTGAAGCTGCTGCGCGTGCTGCAGGAACGCAGCTTCGAACGCGTGGGCGGCAACCAGACCATCCGCTGCAACGTGCGCGTGGTCGCCGCGACCCATCGGGATCTGGAAAGCCGCATTGCCGAAGGCAAGTTCCGCGAGGATCTGTTCTACCGCCTGAACGTGTTCCCGATCGACGTACCGGCCCTGCGCGAACGCCGCGAAGACCTGCCCGCGCTGGTGGAAACCATCGCCGCGCAGCTGGCCCGCACCGGCCGTGGCGAAGTGCGCTTCACCCCCGAGGCCCTGCAGGCGCTGGCCGGCTACGAATGGCCGGGCAACGTGCGCGAACTGACCAACCTGGTCGAGCGCCTGGCCGTGCTGCACCCGGGTGGCTCGGTGCGCGTGCAGGACCTGCCGGCCCGCTACCGTGGCGACGCCGCGCTGGCCCCGGTGGCGCCCGCCCCTGCCCCTACGCCGGTGGCCAGCAGCGAAGACCGCCTGGACCTGCGCAGCTTCTCCTTCCACACCCCCGGCAGCGGCGGCCAGCCGGCGCTGGAACACGGCATCGCAGTGAACCGCGCCAACGCCCCGGCGGCCCTGCCCGACGACGGCCTGGACCTGCGCAACCACATGGCCAGCATCGAACTGGGCCTGATCAACGAAGCCCTGGAACGCACCCAGGGCGTGGTTGCCCACGCCGCCCAACTGCTGGGCCTGCGCCGCACCACCCTGGTGGAAAAGCTGCGCAAGTACGGCATCGAACGCGAGCAGGCCGAACTGGCCGGCTGAACCGCGCCACCAGCATGAAGGGGGCACGAACGCCTGGGCTCGCCCGGGCGTTGGTGTTTTGGGCCCCTGGGCTCACATCCCCTTGCTGCGGAGCGGGATCTGAGCCCATTGCTTTTGCACGTTTTCCTAGAGACAACACCGCCGCAGTGCGGAGCATGGCGAGGACACCCCCAAGGAGGTTCCACCATGCATCGCCTTGCCCTGCTCGCCACCCTGCTCTGCCCGGCCCTGGCCACCGCGGCCAACTGCACGCTACCTGTCACGCTGGACCAGCGCCACTTCACCAACCTCAGCGATCCGTTGTATGCGCCGGACAATCCGAACGCCGGACGCATGGTGCAGGTCAGCTTCACCGGCAACCAGTACGTGCTGGATATCCTCGGCACCGACCTGCGCATCGGCGGCAGCTACCGCTACCAGCGCCTGGCCCCGCATATCGCGGAGATCCAGATGAGCGAAAGCCACCCGGCCGGCCCCGCACGCTACACCCTGCTGCTGACCTGCCTGAGCGACCGCCAGGGCCGCTTCATCTACACCCAGCACGACGGCCCCATCGCGCCGCGCCAGCGCCAGAATTCCGGCCACTGGACCCTGCAGCCGTAGGCCAGAAAACCGACGCCGGTTAAATGGCGCCTTCAATGGGGTCAGAGCCCGTTGCGTTGCAACGGGATCCGACCCCGTGCCGACCAACGGTCGGCACCCACCATCAGTAGCAGGTTTCAACAGATCGCGGCCACCTGTCGCCGGACCCAGCCCGCCACGCCACGGATAGCCCGATTTTGACGTTGACGTTGACGTTGATTCGGCGGGTGCAGGGCGCAGCCCTGCCAGCACACACACACCAGACCCTCACGTCACTGAATCGAAAACCGGTTTCGGCACGGCACTTGCACCTGCTCCAGCAGACAACCCCATCCCTGTTTCTGGAACCGTTGCAGATGTCCCACTCCGTCACTTCGATCCTTTCGCAGATCCGCTCCTATCAGACCCAGATGGGGCAGCCGGCGCTCAACCCGCTGGGCGAAACGCCGCGCAGCAACGCCCTGCCGGGCACGGTGCTGGACGCGCCGCAGGCCCAGCCGGCCAGCTTCACCGAAACCCTGCGTGGTGCGATTGCCGGCGTCAACGATGCGCAGCAGAAGTCCGGCGCCCTCGCCAAGGCCTTTGAAATGGGCGACCCCAGCGCCGACCTGGCCAAGGTGATGGTCGCCTCGCAGCAGTCCCAGATCGCCTTCCGCGCCACCGTGGAAGTCCGCAACCGTCTCGTCCAGGCCTACCAGGACGTGATGAACATGCCGCTGTAAGGAACATTGACGCATGGCACTGACGCTCTCCAAGGACAGCCTGAACGCCGAGAAGGCCGGGCAATGGTTCGACCGCCTGCAGAGTCTGCAGATCACCCGTCGGCTGGGCCTGATGGCGATGATCGCGGTGGCGGTGGCGGCAGGCCTGTCCGTGTTCTTCTGGTCACAGAAGCCGGGCATGGTCCCGCTGTACACCGGCCTGGACCAGAAGGCGACCGCTGAGGCGACCGACCTGCTGCGCGCCGCGCAGATTCCGTTCGCGCTCGATCCGGCCACCGGTGGCATCACCGTCCCGGAAAAGAACCTGCACGACGCCCGCCTGAAGCTGGCCGGCTCCGGCCTGACCGACAGTGGCAAGCTCGGCTTCGAGCTGATGGAACGCGACCCGGGCTTCGGCGTCAGCCAGTTCGTGGAAAGCGCGCGCTACCAGCACGCGCTGGAAACCGAGCTGTCGCGCACCATCAACACGCTGCGCCCGGTACGTGATTCACGCGTGCATCTGGCCATTCCCAAGCCCAGCGCCTTCACCCGCCAGCGTGACGTGGCCAGCGCCTCGGTCACCCTGGAACTGCGGGGCGGCCAGCAGCTGGAACGCAGCCAGGTGGACGCCATCGTGCACATGGTCGCGGCCAGCATTCCGGACCTGGCGCCGGAACGGGTGACCGTGGTCGACCAGAGCGGGCGCATGCTCAGCATCACCGACCCGAACAGCGAGGCGGCGGTCAACGCCGCGCAGTTCGAGCAGGTGCGGCGCCAGGAAACCTCGTTCAACCAGCGCATCCGCGAGCTGCTGGAGCCGATGACCGGCCCCGGCCGCGTCAACCCGGAAGTGAGCGTGGACATGGACTTCTCGGTGACCGAGGAAGCCCGTGAGCTCTACAACGGTGAACCGCAGAAGCTGCGCAGCGAGCAGATGAGCGAGAACACCAGCAGCACGCCGGGTCCGCAGGGCGTGCCGGGTGCCACCAGCAACAGTCCGCCGGGCCAGCAGGCCGCGCCGGCCACCGCGCAGACCCCGACCGAAAGCAGCAAGAACGCCACCCGCAACTACGAGCTGGACCGCACCCTGCAGCACACCCGCCAGCCGGCCGGCCGCATCAAGCGCGTGTCGGTGGCGGTGCTGGTGGACAACGTGCCGCGCGCCGGCGCCAACGGCAAGATGAGCCCGCAGCCGCTGTCGGCCGCCGAACTGACCCGCGTCGAGGCGCTGGTCAAGCAGGCCGTCGGCTTCAACGCCGAGCGTGGCGACACCGTGTCGGTGATGAATGCCCCGTTCGTGCGCGAGACCACGCCCGAACAAGGCCCGGCCTGGTGGGAGCTGCCGTGGGTGCACGATGCCGGCCGCATGCTGCTGGGCGCGGTGGTGGTGCTGGCGCTGCTGTTCGGCGTGCTGCGTCCGGCGCTGCGCGCGATCACCGGCCAGAGCAGGAAGGCAGACGAGCAGGCGCTGGAGCCGCATACGGCGGATGTGCAGCTGGTCGATGACGATGGCATTGCGCTGCCAGCGCTGGGCACCGACCGGGCAAGCCTGGGCGGACCGGATGCGCTCGCACTGCCGGTGGATTCATATGAGGAACGACTGCGGATGGCGCGTGAAGCCGTGAAGACCGACTCCAAGCGCGTGGCCCAGGTGGTCAAAGGCTGGGTGGCCAATGACTGAGGCACAACTGACCGGAGTACAGCGCGCGGCCGTGCTGCTGCTTTCGCTGGGTGAGCTGGATGCGGCCGAAGTGCTGCGCCACATGGAACCCAAGGAAGTACAGAAGATCGGCATCGCCATGGCCACCATGACCGACATCACCCGCGAGCAGGTGGAGCGGGTGATGGACCAGTTCGGCCAGGAACTGGGCTCGAAGACCTCGCTGGGCGTGGGCTCGGATGACTACATCCGCAACATGCTGGTGCAGGCGCTGGGCAGCGAGAAGGCCGGCAACCTGATCGACCGCATCCTGCTCGGCCGCAACACCACCGGCCTGGACGCGCTGAAGTGGATGGACCCGCGTGCAGTGGCCGACCTGGTGCGCAACGAGCACCCGCAGATCATCGCCATCGTGATGGCGCACCTGGAAACCGACCAGGCCGCCGACGCGCTGAAGCTGCTGCCGGACCGTACCCGCGTGGATGTGCTGCTGCGCATCGCCACCCTCGACGGTATTCCGCCGAACGCGCTCAATGAACTCAACGAGATCATGGAGCGCCAGTTCGCCGGCAACCAGAACCTGAAGTCGTCGAACATCGGCGGCGTGCAGTGCGCGGCCAACATCCTGAACTTCATGGACAGCGGCCAGGACCAGGCAATCCTGGGCGAAATCGCGCGCATCGATGCGCCGTTGAGCAACCGCATCCAGGACCTGATGTTCGTGTTCGACGACCTGGTCGACCTGGACGATCGCGAGATGCAGCTGGTGCTGCGCGAGGTGAGCGGCGAGCGCCTGGGCCTGGCCCTGCGCGGCGCCGACATCAAGGTGCGCGACAAGATCACCCGCAACATGTCGCAGCGCGCGGCCGAGATCCTGCTGGAGGACATGGAAGCCCGCGGCCCGGTGCGCCTGTCCGACGTGGAAGGCGCACAGCGCGAGATCCTGGCGATCGTCAAGCGCATGGCCGATGAAGGCACCGTCACCATCGGTGGCAGCGCGGAGGCCATGCTGTGAGCAACGTCGTGCGCTGGCTTGCCCCGGACCTGCTGGCCCAGCCCGAACCGGTACTGGAGCAGGAGGGTGCGTTCGAACTCACCGAGCCGGATCCGGAACACGATCCGGAGCCGCCGCTGCAGCTGCCGACCCTTGAAGAGATCCAGGCGATCCAGGACAGCGCCGAGAAGGAAGGGTTCGAACAGGGCCATGCCGACGGCTACGGCCAGGGCCAGGCCGAAGTACGTCGCCTCGCCGCGCAGATCGAAGGGATCCTGGACAACTTCAGCCGGCCGCTGGTGCGGCTGGAGAACGAAGTGGTCGGTGCACTCGGCGAACTGGCGGTGCGCATCGCCGGCGCACTGGTCGGCCGCGCCTACGAAGCCGAGCCGGCACTGCTGGCGCAGCTGGTCGGCGAAGCGATCGACGCCGTGGGCGGCAGCACCCGCGAGGTTGAAGTGCGGCTGCACCCGGATGACATCGCTGCCCTCGCCCCGCTGCTGAACCTTTCACCGGTGCAGCGCCTGGTACCGGATACCAGCCTCAGCCGTGGCGACCTGCGCGTGCACGCCGAAGCCGTGCGCATCGACGGCACCCTGGAAGCCCGCCTGCGCGGGGCCCTGGATGCGGTGATCCGCCAGACCGGAGCCACCGCATGAGCGTCGGACCGCAAACCACTCCGCCGCCGGCCGACTGGGCCGTAGCCCGCAACCTGCGCCTGGCGCGGCGCCTGGATGGCCTGCGCGTGGACACCGCGCATGGTCGTGGCCTGATCCGCGAGGGCGTGTTGCGCCGTGCGGTCGGGCTCACCCTGGAGGCGGTCGGCTGCGAAGCGCCGCTGGGTGCCAGCTGCAAGGTGGAAGTGGTCGATGGTGGCTGGGTCGACGCCGAAGTGGTCGGCTTCGCCGGCGAGCGCACCTACCTGATGCCCAGCGCCGAACTGCATGGCCTGCTGCCCAATGCCCGGGTGGTGCCATCGGCGCGCCGGGGCGGCGTGGAAGTGGGCGAAGGCCTGCTCGGCCGCGTCATCGACAGCGACGGCGTGCCGCTGGATGGCAAGGGCCCGATCCGCGCCGAAGGCCATGTTGGCATGGCCGGCGTGTCGATCAATCCGCTGGCGCGTGAACCGATCACCCAGCCGCTGGACGTGGGCGTGCGCGCGATCAACGCGCTGCTGCCGATCGGCCGCGGCCAGCGTGTCGGCCTGTTCGCCGGCTCCGGCGTCGGCAAGTCGACGCTGCTGGGCATGATGACCCGCTACACCGCCGCCGACGTGATCGTGGTCGGCCTGATCGGTGAACGCGGCCGCGAAGTGCGCGATTTCGTCGAGACCACGCTGGGCGAGGAAGGCCTGCGCCGCGCCGTGGTGGTCGCCAGCCCTGCCGACCGGCCGCCGCTGGCGCGTCTGCATGGTGCCTACCGCTCCACCGCCATTGCCGAGTGGTTCCGCGACCAGGGCCTGAACGTGCTGCTGCTGATGGACTCGCTGACCCGCTTCGCCCAGGCGCAGCGCGAGATCGGCCTGTCGGTCGGCGAACCGCCGACCACCCGCGGCTATCCGCCGTCGGTGTTCGCCAAGCTGCCGGCACTGGTCGAACGCGCCGGCAATGGCGCCAAGGGCCGTGGCTCGATCACCGCGTTCTACACGGTGCTGACCGAAGGCGATGATCCGCAGGATCCGATCGCCGATGCCGCGCGCGCGATCCTCGACGGCCACATCCTGCTCTCGCGCCGCGTGGCCGACAGCGGCTTGTACCCGGCCATCGACGTCGAGTCGTCGGTCAGCCGCGTGGTCACGGAAATCGCCGACGAACCGTGGCGCCTGCGCATCCGCAAGTTGAAGCGACTGGTCTCGGCCTATTCGGCCAACCGGGACCTGATCGCGATCGGTGCTTACCAGCGCGGCAACGACGCGGCCACCGACGAAGCCCTGGAACGCTGGCCGGAAATCATGGAGTTCCTCGGCCAGGACGTTGCCAAGGCCGCAGATCTCCCGCACAGCCAGGCGGCGCTGCAGCGCCTGGTGGAACAAGAGAGTTAAGCCATGAACCAGTCCAAGCGCATCGATCCCCTGCTCAAGCGGGCCCAGGAACATGAGGACGCGGTCGCCCGCGACCTGGCCGAACGCCAGCGCGTGCTCGACTCCCATCTGTCGCGACTGGACGAACTGCGCCGCTATGCCGAGGAGTACGCCAACGCACAGATGGCGGCGACCAGCCCGGCACAGTTGCTCAACCGCCGCGCCTTCCTCGATCGACTGGACAGCGCGGTCGAGCAGCAGCAGGCCACGGTCAATGGCAACCGCGAAAAAGTGGAGGCCGAGCGCGCACGCCTGATCCTGGCCAGCCGTGACAAGGCGGTGCTGGAGCAGCTGGCCGCCAGCTACCGGGCGCAGGAAAAGGTGGTGACCGACCGCCGCGACCAGCGCGAGATGGACGACATTGGCGCACGGCGTGCACGCCTGGTGCAGGCCGAAGACCAGGACGGCGCCGAGCAGGGAGGCCGCTCGTGATGCCCGCCCCGCTCGCCAGCAGCGCCAACACGGCCACGCCCGCCACCAGCAACAGTGCCGCACGCGCCTCGCGCAGCGAAGGCGGAAAGGACTTCAGCCAGCTGCTGCAGGGCGGCGCACCGTCTGCACCCACGCCAGCCGGGAGCGCCACGACACCGATGCCATCCACGCCGAGCCAACCATCGACCGCCGACAGCAATGGCCAGGCACCGGGTGAACGCACCGCGGACGCCGAAGCGGCAACTGCTGAAACGCCGTCGCTGCCGCCCGTTGCCGTGACCCCGGCTGGACCCGGCACCGAAAAGGACAAGCCCGCCCCGACCGAGGACGCCCCGTGGCCACCGCCCGGCCTGGCCGGCCTGGTGCTGGCGATGCCGATGCCTGCCGATCCGGCCGCTGCTCTGCCGACCACCGCTGCACCGGCGCTGGCCAGCGACGGTAGCGCGCTGCCTGCTGCTGCCCCCGCCACGAACCCGACACTGCCTGCAGACGCACCGGCGACGGCCACCACAACCCCAGTGGCGGCTGACGCCAAACCGGCGGCGACCAGTGCGGACGATGCCACGGCGCTGCCACTGCCGGAGATGATCCTGCCCGGCAAGCGCAGCGAGCGCGGCGAAGGCAGTGACGTGGCCGCCGTTGGCGACCGCGCCAGCACACCCCTGCTGCACGCCCCGGCAGCAGCCGCCGTACAGGACCTCAAGGCGGCGCTCGCCGCCGGCAATGCGATCTTCAATGGCGAGCCGACGCCGAAACCCGTGCTGGGTGACGATGGCTTCGACCAGGCCATCGGCGCACGCCTGGGTTGGCTGGCCGACCAGAAGATCGGCCACGCCCACATCCGCCTGAGCCCGGACGACATGGGCCCGGTCGACGTGCGCCTGCAGTTGAACGGCGACAAGGTGCATGCCAGCTTCAGCAGCCCGCACGTGGACGTGCGGCAAGCGCTGGAAAGCAGCCTGCCGCGCCTGCGCGAGCTGCTGGGCGAACAGGGCTTCCAGCTGGCCCACGCCGATGTCGGCCACCAGTCCCCGGGTGGTGAGGGCAATGCGCCGGGCCAGCCCGGTGGCAGCGGCATCATCGGCGACGGAGAACCGACGCCGGGCGATGCCAGCGTGTCGTCGGCGCAGTTGATCCGCCAGCGCGGACTGCTGGACGCCTACGCCTGACAGGCGTGCCGACCAAGGTTGGCACCTACCGGCACAGGTTTGCGACGGAATTCCGTCGCATCCCGCTGCCCGGCCTTCGGCATGCCCCTTGCATATCCCGGTGAAGCAACCCTCAGGAGCTTCACCCGTGGCCGCAGCCGCTGACAAAACCAAGAAGACCGCAGAGAAGGACAAGGCCGCCAAGCCGCGTAGTCCGATCCTGATCACCGCGCTGGTGGCCGTACTGGCCGCCGCTGCCGCCGGTGGCGGCGTGTGGTTCTTCACCCAGTCCAAGCACGAAGAGAAGACCGCGCAGGCGCCGAAGAAGAGCGCGACCCCAGCCCCGGCACAGTACTTCGCGCTGGACCCGGCCTTCGTGGTCAACCTCAATGGCCCGGTCGACGGCCCGCGTTACCTGCAGCTGGAGGTCCAGCTGATGACCCGCGACCCGGCCGCGCTGGAAGCGATCAAGACCCACGCCCCGGCCATCCGTGCGCGCCTGCTGATGCTGTTCTCGCAGGTCAGCCCGGACCAGATCGCCGATGTCGCCGGCAAGCAGAAGCTGCAGGCCGCCTCATTGGCCGAGGTGCAGAAGGTACTCAAGGCCGAGACCGGCAGCAACGGCGCCGACGATCTGCTGTTCACCAGCTTCGTGACCCAGTAAGGGCCCACCGATGAATGATCTGCTGTCCCAGGACGAGATCGATGCCCTGCTCCACGGCGTGGACAGTGGCGCGGTCGAGACCGATGCGGAACCCCCGTCAGGCGAAGCGCGCTCGTACGACTTCGCCAGCCAGGACCGCATCATCCGTGGTCGCATGCCGACCCTGGAAATGGTCCATGAGCGCTTCGCGCGCCTGTGGCGGATCGGCCTGTTCAACCTGATCCGCCGCTCGGCCGAACTGTCGGTGCGCGGCATCGAACTGATCAAGTTCAACGACTACATGCACTCGCTGTATGTACCGACCAACCTGAACCTGATCCGCTTCAAGCCGCTGC
Organism: Stenotrophomonas maltophilia group sp. RNC7; assembly: GCF_030910085.1. Lineage (NCBI taxonomy): Bacteria > Pseudomonadati > Pseudomonadota > Gammaproteobacteria > Lysobacterales > Lysobacteraceae > Stenotrophomonas > Stenotrophomonas maltophilia group sp. RNC7. Next base: position 16,073 of record NZ_JAVFVN010000117.1, read on the forward strand.
GCGGCACCGGCCTGATCGTGTTCGAGCCGACCCTGGTGTTCGCCATCGTCGACAATTTCTTCGGCGGCGACGGGCGCTACCCCACCCGCATCGAGGGCCGCGAGTTCACGGCTACTGAAATGCGGGTCATCCACCTGCTGTTGAAGCAGACCTTCGCCGATCTGCGCGAAGCGTGGGCACCGGTGATGGATGTCGACTTCGAGTACATCAACTCGGAGATCAACCCGCATTTCGCCAACATCGTGACCCCGCGCGAATATGTGGTGGTGTGCCGCCTGCACGTCGAGCTCGACGGTGGAGGCGGCGACATCCACGTCACCCTGCCCTACTCGATGCTGGAACCGATCCGCGAACTGCTCGACGCCGGCATCCAGAGCGACCGCAACGACCGCGACGAGAGCTGGGGCAAGACCCTGCGTGAGCAGCTCAACGTCGCCGAAGTCACCCTGTCCAGCTTGCTGGCCAGCAAGCGCATGACCCTGCGCGACCTGACCCAGCTGAAGGTCGGCGACATCCTGCCGATCGAGCTCAGCCCGCAGGTGCCGCTATGCGTGGAGAACATCCCCGTGTTCACCGGCGAGTTCGGCATCGCCAACGGCATGAACGCCGTGAAGATCACCGCTACCCATCCGCCGGGCACCCGCCCGCGCGTACCCGTCATCCAGGAAGACCCGCAATGAACGATATCGACGCCCTCGAACCGACCCCGGCCCAGTTCAGCAGCCTGCAGGCCGATGAGGCAAATGGTCCGGACCTGAACCTGGACGTGATCCTCGATGTGCCGGTGACCCTGTCGCTGGAAGTCGGTCGTGCCCGCCTGCCGATCCGCAACCTGCTGCAGCTCAACCAGGGCTCGGTGGTGGAACTGGAACGCGGTGCAGGCGAATCGCTGGACGTGTTCGTCAACGGCACCCTGATCGCCCACGGCGAAGTGGTGGTGATCAACGACCGCTTCGGCGTGCGCCTGACCGACGTGGTCAGCCCCAGCGAGCGTATCCGGAGACTGCGTTGAGCCTGCTGGCCTCCACCCTGCTCGCGGTCGGCAAGGCCGCCGCGCCGATCGGCCCGCAGGTCGGCCAGCATGCGGCCGCCGCACCCAGCCTGTTCGGTGCGGTGCTGGCGCTGCTGGCGGTGCTGGCGCTGGTGATCGGCTTGGGCTGGCTGCTCAAGCGCATGCCCGGCAGCGGCTTCCGCCCGGCCGAAGGCATGAAGCTGGTGGCCAGCCTCAGTGTCGGCGCCAAGGAACGCGTGGTGGTGGTGGAGGTCAATGGCCAGCAACTGCTGCTGGGCGTCACCGCCGGCGGCATCAACACCCTGCATACCCTAGCCGAACCGCTGCCGCCGCCAGCACCGGTGCGCGTGCCGGACTTCAAGAACCTGCCGAATTTCGCCCAGCTGCTGCAGCAGCGGCTGCGCAAGGATCCCTGACATGCGTGTCACCCGTACCCGACTTGCCACCCTGATGCCGTGGCTGCTGTTGCTTGCCCTGTGCCTGTTGCCGGCGCTGGCGTTGGCCGCGCCCGGCGCGCCGGCCACCCCTCTGCCGGACGTCAACGTCGGCAAGATCGGCGGCCAGCCGGTCAGCCTGCCGCTGCAGACCCTGCTGCTGATGACCGCGATCACCCTGATCCCGTCAATGCTGCTGGTGCTGACCTCGTTCACCCGCATCATCATCGTGCTGGGCCTGCTGCGCCAGGCGCTGGGCACCGGCCAGACGCCGTCCAACCAGGTGCTGCTGGGCCTGGCCCTGTTCCTCACCGCGATGGTGATGATGCCGACCTGGGACAAGGCGTGGAGCGCGGGCATGGCGCCCTACCTCAACGGCGACATCGACTTCCAGACCGCATGGACGCTGACCACGCAGCCACTGCGCGGCTTCATGCTGGCGCAGATCCGCGAGACCGACCTGATGACCTTTGCCGGCATCGCCGGGCATGGCACCTACGCCAGCCCCGACGCGATCCCGTTCCCGGTGCTGGTCGCTTCGTTCGTCACCAGTGAACTGAAGACCGCCTTCGAGATCGGATTCCTGATCTTCATCCCGTTCGTGATCATCGACCTGGTCGTTGCCAGCGTGCTGATGTCGATGGGCATGATGATGCTGTCGCCGATGCTGGTCTCGGCGCCCTTCAAGATCCTGCTGTTCGTGCTGGTCGATGGCTGGGTGCTGACCGTGGGTACGTTGGCGGCGAGCTTCAATCCGGCCTGATATCCCCCGTAACGCGCAGTCGAGCAGGGCTCGACTCTACATGAGCAGATGGAATCCGAATGTCTCCCGAACTTGCCTTGACTGAACTGCGTGGCGGCCTGATCACCGTATTGTGGGTGGCCGGCCCGCTGCTGCTCACCGTACTGGTGGTGGGCGTGGTGGTCGGTGTCGTGCAGGCCGCGACCCAGCTCAACGAACCGACCATCGCCTTCGTCGCCAAGGCGGCAGCGCTGACCGCAGTGCTGTTCGCGCTGGGCAGCCTGCTGATCGGCCACCTGGTTGAATTCACCACGCTGCTGTTCCAGCGCATCCCACACCTGATCGGCTAGGACACGCGCTTCGATGGACGCCGCGACACAGATGGCGGCCGACGGCCTTCAGGCCTTCGGCATGATCGGCACCGTACTGTGGACCATGCTGCGCATCGGCGCTGTGGCCATGGCCATGCCCATGGTCGGGACCCGCGCCGTCCCGTCACGGGTGCGCGTGGTGCTGGCTGGCACCCTGGCCATCGCACTGGCCCCGCTCCTGCCCCCGGTGCCGGACTGGACCGGCTTCGACGCCGCCACGGTGCTGACCATCGCGCGCGAGCTGGCCATTGGCGTATCCATCGGCTTCCTGCTGCGGCTGGTGTTCGAAGCAGGTGCGATGGCGGGCGAACTGATCGCGCAGGGCACCGGCCTGGCCTTCGCGCAGATGAGCGACCCGCTGCGCGGTGGTACCTCCGGCGTGATCGGACAGTGGTTCTATCTGCTGTTCGGACTGCTGTTCTTCACCGCCAACGGCCACCTGGCGCTGATCTCGCTGCTGGTGGACAGCTATCGCGCGCTGCCGATTGGCGCCCCGCTGCCTGATCCCCATGCCTTCTTCAGCATCGCTCCGACTTTCCTGCTGACCGTGCTGCGCGGTGCGCTGACCCTGGCCATCCCGCTGACCGTGGCGATGCTGGCGGTGAACCTGGCCTTCGGTGTCCTGGCGCGAGCCGCCCCTGCGCTGAACCCGATCCAGCTGGGCCTGCCGGTTTCGCTGCTGCTGGGCCTGTTCCTCCTGGCGCTGCTGGCCGGGGAAATGGGGCCGCCGGTACAGCGCCTGTTCGACGCCGCCTTCCAGGCCGCGGACGCGGTCACACGCTGACCCGGTCATCACGTATTGCCGCTTGAAGTCCCCCCCGGTCTGCGCGTTAGAGTGAATGCGCGGCAACCGGGGGGATGCCGCACCTGGCCGGCGCCCGTTCGCGTTGGCCTGCCTCATGCATGCCCCACCGTGGTTTCCGTCGACAGGCAGGTCCGGGAGACTGACGAATGCTGGTAGGCACGTACAACCCGTGGCTGGTGGCGATCTCGCTGTTGGTTGCCGTGATGGCGTCGTACACGGCGCTGGCCATGGCAGGACGCACGGTCACCGCCCCGGGCAGGGCAGCCGCCTGGTGGTGGCGCCTGGGGGGCGGATTCGCCATGGGCCTGGGTGTCTGGTCGATGCACTTCATCGGCATGCTGGCCTTCGATCTGCCCATTGCACTGGGCTACGACCTGCCCATCACCCTGCTCTCGCTGGCCCTGGCGATCGCCTCGTCGGTGTTCGCACTGTGGCTGGTCTCACTGCGTACCCTGCCCCATCCTCGATTGGCCGGTGGTGCCCTGCTGATGGGCACCGGCATTGCCGGCATGCACTACGTCGGCATGGCAGCGATGCGCATGCAGCCCGGGATCGACTACGACCCGGGCTGGCTGCTGCTCTCCCTGGTGGTGGCGGTGGCCGCTTCGTGGACCGCGCTGTACGTGGCGTTCCGCCTGCGCGCGCAGCGCACCCGCGTCGGTGACCGGTTGGCGGCCGCCGGCCTGCTCGGCCTGGCCATCGTCGGCATGCACTACACCGGCATGGCCGCCGCGCGTTTCCCGGAAGGCAGCATTTGCGGCGCCGCGGTCGGTGATGGCCTGCAGAGCGAGTGGCTGGCGATGCTGGTGGTGGTGTTGACGGTTGCGATCCTGGCGGTGGTGCTGGTGGTCTCGTGGCTGGACCAGCGTGTGGAGGCGCAGCTGCTGCGGCTTCGCAACTCGATGCTGAGCACCTCGTTGACCGATGCCCAGCAGGAATTGACCCAGGCCGCACTGCACGATCCGCTGACCCGCCTGCCGAACCGCCTGCTGCTGCAGCGGCGCATCGTGCAGGCGCTGGCCGAAGCCGAACAGGGCGGCAGCCGTTTCGCGGTGATGTTCATGGACCTGGACGGATTCAAGCAGGTCAATGATGCCTACGGCCATCAGGCCGGCGACGCACTGCTGGTGGCGGTGGCCGAGCGTACCCGCCAGCTGCTCCGGCCCAACGATATGCTCGCCCGTCTGGGCGGCGACGAATTCGTGCTGGTGGTGCGCATCGAGCACGACGAGGACCTGCCCACCCTCGCCCGGCGCATCCTGCAGGCGGTGGGCAGCGGCCCGTTGCTGCCGGACAACGAACTTCAAGTGACCGCCAGCATCGGCGTGGCGATCTGCCCCGACCACGCTGCCAGCGAGCGCCAGTTGATGGCCTTCGCCGACGCGGCGATGTACCAGGCCAAGGAATCCGGACGCAACGCCTTCGTGCTGTTCGCCGACTGGATGAACGACAGTGCCGAGCAGCAGTTCCGGCTGCTGGCCGACCTGCGCCGTGCGATCGGCAGCGAGCAGCTGTTCCTGCACTATCAGCCGAAAATCCGCGTGGCCACCCAGAAGGTGGCCGGTGCCGAAGCGCTGATCCGCTGGAAACACCCGGAGCACGGACTGATCCCACCGGACCGCTTCATCCGCCTGGCCGAACGCAGCGGCGCGATCAACGAGATCGGTCGCTGGGCACTGGACCAGGCCTGCCAGCAGCTGCGCCGCTGGCGCGACGCCGGGCATGAAGGCTGGTCGATGTCGGTGAACCTGTCGCCGGTGCAGTTCAGTTCGCCACACCTGCTGCAGGATGTGCGTGAAGTGATCGAACGCCATGGCATTGCCCCGCGCCACCTGGTGCTGGAGATCACCGAAAGCACGGTCATGCGCGATACCGATACCAGCCTTCGCCTGCTGCAGGCGCTGTCGGCGCTGGGCGTGGGCATCTCCATCGATGATTTCGGAACCGGCTATTCCAGCCTGCTGTACCTGAAGCGGCTGCCCGCCACGGAGATCAAGATCGACCACGCCTTCGTGCGCGACCTGGAACACAGCGCCGAAGACGTGGTGATCGTCTCGGCGATCGTAGCGCTGGGCCACGCCCTGGACATGGACATCGTCGCCGAGGGCGTGGAGACTGCGGCGCAGCGTGCCTACCTGGAGCGGCTGGGCTGCGACTACCTGCAGGGCTACCTGCTGGGCCGCCCGGTCGACGCGGCGCGCTTCATGCAGCTGCACGACCTGCCGCGGCCGCGGGTGGAACTGGCGCAGAGCCCACCGCAACAACACCCGCCCGGATAACGCCGGGCAGCGCGACCACCCGCCATCACGGAACGATTCCTGCGGCACCCTCCTGTAGAGCCGAGCCCACGCTCGGCTGCGCTTCGCGCTTGGAGCCAACCGCAGCCGAGCATGGGCTCGGCTCTACAGGAGGGTCGTCGGTAGATCCACACCATGCGTGGAACAGTTCTTGCACGCCCTCCGGCAACCCCTGCCGCAGTGCCCGTGATGTCCGAGAACGAATCCGCCGGCGAAAAGACCGAACAACCCACCGAAAAACGCCTGCGCGACGCCCGTGAACAGGGCAACCTGCCGCGCTCGCGCGAACTGGGCACCGCCGCCGTGTTCGGCGCCGGCGTGCTGGCGGTGATGGCCATGAGCGGCTCGATCGGACGCGGCGCCAGCGCCTGGATGAAGCAGGCGCTCAGCCCCGAGCAGAGCCTGCGGCAGAACCCGAAGGAACTGTTCGGCCACTTCGGCGACTTGCTGCTGCAGTTCATGCTGGTGATCGCGCCGCTGGTGCTGGTCTGCCTGCTGGCCAGCTTCGTCGCCCCGCTGGTGATGGGCGGCCTGCGCTGGTCGCAGAAGGCGTTGCTGCCCGACATCAACCGCATGAACCCGATGAGCGGGCTCAAGCGCCTGTATGGCCCGGAAGCCATCGCCGAGTTCACCAAATCGCTGCTGCGCGTGGCCTTCGTCGGCGTCGCCGCCGGGCTGGTGGTGTGGTCCGGCTTCGACACCCTGCGCGGCCTGATCCACCACCCGCTGGAGACCGCCATCACCGACGGCCTCGGCTTCACCCTGCGCCTGCTGCTGGCCACCGCCGGCGCGATGCTGGTGCTGGCCGCCATCGATGCGCCGTACCAGCGCTGGAACTGGATGCGCAAGCTGAAGATGACCCGTGAAGAGCTGCGCCGGGAAATGAAGGAAAGCGAGGGCAGCCCCGAGGTGAAGGGCCGTATCCGCCAGCTGCAGCAGCAGATGGCCAACCGCCGGATGATGGAAGCGGTGCCCACGGCGGACGTGGTGGTGGTCAACCCCACCCACTACGCGGTGGCCCTGAAGTACGAGGGCGGCGCCATGAACGCCCCCACCGTGGTCGCGCTGGGCGTGGACGAGACCGCCCTGCGCATCCGTGAAGTGGCCGACGGCAACAAGGTCGCGATCGTCTCTGCCCCGCCTTTGGCACGCGCCTTGTATCGGGAAGGCCAACTCGGAAAGGAAATCCCCGTGAGACTGTATTCGGCCGTCGCCCAGGTCCTGTCCTACGTCTACCAGCTGCGCGCCTGGCGCACTGGCCCGATGCCGGACGCCCCGCACATCCAGGTGGATGAATTCGGCAAGGGAGGCCGCCCGTGAGCGCCCAGCCCGCCACCGGATTCAACACTCGACGCGCCCTGGAAATGATCCGCCAGGGCCTTGGCGCGCCACTGATCGTGCTGGCCCTTCTGGCCATGGTCGTGGTGCCGCTGGCCGCACCGGTGCTCGATGCGCTGTTCACCTTCAACATCGCCATCTCGCTGATGGTGCTGCTGGCGGTGGTCTACGTGAAGCGCCCGCTGGATTTCACCATCTTCCCGATCGTGCTGTTGATCACGACCATGCTGCGGCTGGCGCTGAACGTGGCCTCCACCCGCGTGATCCTGCTCAATGGCCAGAACGGCCACGATGCCGCAGGCAAGGTCATCGCCGCCTTCGGTGAATTCGTGATCGGCGGCAACTATGCGGTCGGCATCGTGGTGTTCGCGATCCTGACCATCATCAATTTCGTGGTCATCACCAAGGGCGCCGGCCGCGTCTCGGAAGTGACCGCGCGCTTCATCCTGGACGCGATGCCCGGCAAGCAGATGGCGATCGACGCCGACCTCAACGCCGGTTTGCTGACGCGCGAGGAAGCCAAGCTGCGCCGCGAGGAAGTGCGTGAGGAAGCCGACTTCTACGGTGCGATGGACGGTGCCAGCAAGTTCATCCGCGGCGACGCCATCGCCGGCATCCTGATCCTGTTCATCAACATGCTCGGCGGCCTGGCCGTGGGTGTGCTGCAGCATGGCATGCCCTTCGGTGAAGCCGCTGCCACCTACACCCTGTTGTCGATCGGTGACGGCCTGGTGGCGCAGCTGCCGGCGCTGCTGGTCTCCAGTGCGGTGGCGATGCTGGTCACCCGCGCCTCGCGCTCGCAGGACATGGCCCAGGCCATGACCGGACAGGTGTTCGGCCAGTACCGCGCGCTGGCGATCACCGCCGGCATCATCGGCCTGGTCGGCCTGGTGCCGGGCATGCCCAACGTCGCTTTCCTGACGCTGGCCTCGATCCTTGGCTTCATCGCCTGGAAGCTGTATCGCAAGACCAAGGCACCGGCTGCCGATGCTACAGGCAGTGGCACCGATGCCGCCGCGCTCAATGCACTCGGCCGCCCGGCCGCCGCGGCACCGACCGCCGAACTGAGCTGGGACGAGCTGCGCCCGGTCGATCCACTGGGCCTTGAGGTCGGCTACCGGCTGATCCCGCTGGTGGACAGCAACCAGGGCGGCGAACTGATGGCGCGCATCAAGGGTGTGCGCCGCAAGCTGACCCAGGATGTCGGCTTCCTGATCCCGTCGGTGCACATCCGCGACAACCTGGAACTGCCGGCCAACGGCTACCGCGTGCTGGTGCATGGCGTGCCGGTGGCCACCGCCGAGATCCACCCCGACCGCGAGCTGGCCCTGGACCCGGGCAGCGCCCTCGGCGCGCTGGAGGGCATCGCCGGCAAGGACCCTGCGTTCGGCCTGGATGCCACCTGGATCCAACCGCACCAGCGTGCCCAGGCCGAAACGCTGGGCTACACGGTGGTCGACCCGGCCACCGTGGTCGCCACCCATCTGTCGCACCTGATCCGCGAACACGCACCCGAGCTGCTCGGCCATGAGGAAGTGCAGCACCTGCTGGCCAACCTGGCCAAGAGCGCACCCAAGCTCGTCGAAGATCTGACGCCGAAGGCGCTGCCGCTGTCGGCGGTGGTGCGCGTGCTGCAGAACCTGCTGGTCGAGCGCATTCCGATCCGCCAGCTGCGCAAGATCGCCGAGGCACTGGTCGAACATGCGCCCAGCAGCCAGGACCCGGCCGTGCTGACCGCCGCGGTGCGCACCGCACTGGGCCGCTTCATCGTGCAGGAGATCGCCGGAATGTCGGCGGAGCTGCCGGTGTTCACCCTCAACCCGCAATTGGAACGTGTCTTGCAGGAGTCCACGCAGGGCAACGGCGCCGCACTGGAACCCGGACTCGCTGAGCGACTGCACCAGAGCCTGGCCGAATGTGTCAGCAAGCAGGAAGCCCGCAACGAGCCCGCGGTCGTGCTGGTACCTGGCCCGGTGCGCGCCGCGCTGGCCCGCCTGGTCCGCCACAGCGTTCCTTCGCTGTCGGTCCTGGCCTACAGCGAGGTGCCGGAGGACAAGCGCCTGAAGCTGGTCGGAACGATCAGCTGACGCCGCCCGCCGATGCGCCAGAAAACAGACACCACTTTCGAACCAACGCAACAGACAGACACCAAGGGGAACCCGCACCGTGCAGACCACCGACCACCCGAGTTCCCCGACCGCCACCCCGCCGTCTTCGCCTCGTGACCACAGCATGAAAATCAAACGATTCGTCGCCGCCGACATGCGCTCGGCCATGAACCTGGTGCGCAAGGAGCATGGTCCTGACGCCGTGATCCTGTCCAACCGCCGGATCGAGGAAGGCATCGAGATCGTCGCCGCCGCCAACTACGACGAGAGCGCGGTACAGCGTGCACTGGAAGCCTCGCGCCGTGACGTTGCACCGCCGCCGGCACCCAAGCCGCGCACCGCCGCCGACGCGGTGATCGCCGCCGTCACCCGCCGCCGCAGCAGCACCCCGGCACCGGAACCGGTTGCCGCCACCACCTCGGCGGTGGCCGCCCTCGCCCGTGCAGCAGTGGGCGCTACCGGCCGCACCCTCGACAGCGCCGACGAGATCGTGCCGACCCGCGGCAGCACCGGCTTTGCCGCCACGCTGGCACGCGCCGCCGTCAATGAACCGGCACTGCCGGACCAGATCTTCGCCCCGTTCGCCGAGGCCATCGTTGCTCCGGCGCCGGCACCGGCCGTCGTCGCGCCGGCCAACCGCGCCCGTTTCCAGATCGATCCGCCGCACCAGGCACATCACGAAAGCGTGGCGCCGGCGGTGCAGCCGCCGCCGCTGCCGACCGCAGCCCTGTCTGAAACGCAGCCGGAGGTCGCCGTCAGCGAACCGGCGTTGGCCGATGCCACCGTCGAAGCCGCGCCGACGCCGACGCTCGCCCCAGCCCCGGTGCTGACCGTGGTCGCCCAGGACGACGCCGAGATCCGCCAGCTGCGCCAGGAAGTGGCCGGCATGCGCCAGGTGATCGAGCGCGAAATGAACCGCTTCACCGACGAGCGCCTGCGCGGCTGCCCGGTGCGCGCCACCGCGCTGGACCTGATGGACGAGTACGGCTTCGATGCTGGCCTGGCCCGCGACGTCGCCATGCAGATTCCGCTGGAGACCGAGGCGCACCGAGGCCGCGGCCTGATGCTGGGGCTGATCTCGCGCAAGCTGCCGATTGCCCCGGTCGACCCGCTGGAGGAAGGCGGCGTGATCGCGCTGGTGGGCCCGACCGGCGCCGGCAAGACCACCACCATCGCCAAGCTGGCCTCGCGGTTCGCCGAGAAGCACGCACCGCGTGACGTCGCTCTGGTCACCACCGACACCACCCGCATCGGCGCCCGCGAGCAGCTGTATGGCTACGGCCGGCAGCTCGGCATAGCCGTCCACGAGGCCAACAGCGGCACCGACCTGGACCAGCTGCTGGAACGCCTGAAGGACTACAAGCTGGTACTGATCGACACCGCCGGGCTGGGCCCGCGCGACCGCGCGCTGGCCGCCCAGCTGCAGTGGCTGCGCGCCGCGCGCCAGGTGCGCACCCTGCTGGTGCTGCCGGCCAACACCAGCTTCGGCGACATGGACGAGGTGGTCCGCCGCTTCGGTGCCGCCAACCTGCAGGGCCTGGTGCTGAGCAAGCTGGACGAAACCGGCCGCTTCGGCAACGCCCTGTCGGTGGCCGTGGACCACGCCCTGCCGATCACCTGGGTGACCGACGGCCAGGACGTTCCGGACGACCTGCACCGGGCCAGTGCGGCCAATCTCGTACTTCGCCTTGAAGATTTGCGCCGAGCGGCCGATATGCCCTGCAACCCGGAGTTGAACCATGCCGTCGCGTGAGTACGCCAAGCTGACCAAGACCTTCCCGCTGTCGGCCACCCGCAGCGAGCCGCTCGGCCCTGTGCGCACCATCGCCGTGACCGGCGGCAAGGGCGGCGTGGGCAAGACCAACGTGTCGGCCAACCTGGCCGTGGCGCTGGCCGGCATGGGCAAGCGCACGCTGCTGCTGGACGCCGACCTCGGCCTGGCCAACATCGACGTGATCCTGGGCTTGAACCCCACCTATACGCTGGCCGACCTGGTTGCCGGCCGCTGCTCGCTGGACGACGTCATCGTCGAAGGCCCGAACGGCGTGCTGGTGGTCCCGGCCGCGTCCGGCCGCCGGCACATGGCCGAGCTGGCCCCGGCCGAGCACGTCGGCCTGGTCAACGTGTTCTCCGAGCTGGAACGCGAGCTGGACATCATGGTGGTGGACACCGCCGCCGGCATCACCGACGGCGTGCTGACCTTCTGCCAGGCCGCGCAGGACACCGTGGTCGTGGTCTGTGACGAGCCGGCTTCAATCACCGACGCCTACGCGCTGATCAAGGTGCTCTCGCGCGAACGTGGCGTGGACCGCGTCCAGGTGGTGGCCAACATGGTGCGCGACCCCAACGAGGGCCGCGTACTGTACGAGAAGCTGACCCGCGTCTGCGAGAAGTTCCTCGCCGATGTCTCGCTGAACTACCTGGGCTGCGTGCCGCAGGATGACTGGCTGCGCCTGTCGGTGCAGCGCCAGCAGCCGGTGGTGAAGGCCTACCCGTCCAGCCCGTCCGCACTGGCCATCACCGAGATCGCGCGCCGCACAGCCCGCTGGCAGGCGCCCACCGAACCACGCGGCGGCGTCGAGTTCTTCCTCGAACGCATCCTCAAGCAGCGCGGGGTGGCGGCATGAAAGGCGCGGCCCAGTACAGGGAAGTCCAGCGCTCGGCGGCCAACGACGTCATCGCCCAGCACTCGGACCTGGTGCGGCGCATCGCCCACCATCTGGCCGCGCGCCTGCCGGCCAGCGTCGAAGTCGACGACCTGATCCAGGCGGGCATGATGGGCCTGATCGAGGCTTCGCGCAGCTACGACGCCGACCAGGGCGCCTCGTTCGAGACCTATGCCTCGATCCGTATCCGTGGCTCGATGATCGACGAGATCCGCCGTGGCGACTGGGTGCCGCGCTCGGTGCACCGCCGTGCACGCGATGCTGCGGCCACCATCCGCCGCCTGGAACAGAGCAGCGGCCGCGCCGCCAGCGCCACCGAAGTGGCCGCCGCGATGGAGATGCCACTGCCCGAGTACCTGCGCCTGATGGAAGACGCCGCGCGTGGCCAGGTGCTGAGCCTGGAGTCGCGCATCGAGGACCAGGGCGAGCTGGACACGGTCGCCCAGGGTGGCCCGACCCCGCAGCAGGTGCTGGAGCGCAGCGAGTTCGGCCGCGAGCTGGGCAAGGCCATCGGCCATCTGCCCGAGCGCGAACAGCTGGTGCTCTCGCTCTACTACGAGCAGGAACTCAATCTGAAGGAGATCGGCGCGGTGCTCGGCGTGAGCGAGTCGCGGGTCTGCCAGATCCACGGCCAGGCCGTGCTGCGCCTGCGCGGCCGGCTGAAGGTATTCGAGGCCGTCGACGCCGGCCTCGAAGAATGAACATCCCCGAGGCAGCTGCCCCCGGCCGCCCGGAATGAACAACAAAGGAACTCTGCTTTGAACAAGAACATGCGCATCCTGATCGTGGACGACTTCTCGACCATGCGTCGCATCGTCAAGAACCTGCTGGGCGATCTGGGCTTCACCAACACCGCCGAAGCCGAGGACGGGCATGCCGCGCTGTCGCTGCTGCAGAGCCAGCCGTTCGATTTCGTGGTCACCGACTGGAACATGCCGGTCATGACCGGCATCGAGCTGCTCAAGGCGATCCGTGCCGACGCCAAGCTGAAGACCCTGCCGGTGCTGATGGTCACCGCCGAAGCCAAGCGCGAGCAGATCATCGAAGCGGCCCAGAACGGCGTGAACGGCTACATCATCAAGCCGTTCACCGCGCAGACGCTGGAAGAGAAGCTCGGCAAGATCTTCGAACGCCTGGCGGCCAGCGCCTGATGGACACCACGGTCGACAAGAATGCCCTCGCCCTGCGCCTGCAGGAAGCACTGGACGCACTGGAGTCCGGTGACGAAACCGCCTGGCGGCAACGCATCGACGGACTGGTCGCGCTGCGCACGCAGCCGATGATGAGCGGCCTCTCGCGGCTGGCCCGCGAGCTCGGGCAGGCCCTGGGTGAACTGCCGACCGTGCCCAGCGAGGCCGGCGAACTGGACGATGCCTGCGCACGTCTGGACCACGTGGTGGCGATGACCGAACAGGCGACGCACCGCACCCTGGACCTGGCCGAGGAATGCCGCAGCCTGACCGAACAGCTGCGCGCCGAAGGCCTGCAGCCGGGCCAGGATGCGCAGCTCGAGCGCATCCGCCACAACCTCACCGAGATCGCCCTGACCCAGAGCTACCAGGACCTGACCGGGCAGATCATCCGTCGCGTGGTCGGCATCGTCCGCCGCGTGCACGAGGGCTTCGGCGCGCTCGGCCTGCCGCCGGAACAGCATCGCACCGATCCGGAGCTGGCCGGGCCGGCACTGAAGGGACTGGACCGCCACGCGGTCTCGCAGAACGACGCCGACGACCTGCTGTCGGACCTGGGGCTGTAAGCATGAGCGCGGTATCCGACGACATCACTGCCGATTTCATCATCGAGGCGCAGGAAATCCTGGATCGCCTGGGCGAACAGCTGGTGTCGCTGGAGCAGGCACCACAGGACACCGAGCAGCTCAACGCGGTGTTCCGGGGCTACCACACGCTCAAGGGCGGCGCCGGCTTCCTCGGCGTCACCGCCATGGTCGAGCTGTGCCACGCCGCCGAAGAAGCGCTGGGCATCGCGCGCGCGGGCCAGGCCGTGCTGCAGGCCCATCACTTCGATGCCGCCCAGCAATCGCTGGACTACCTGCAAGCGATGCTGGATGCAGTTTCCTCCGGCACCGAGCCGGGCTATGCGCCGCCGGAGCTGATCGCCCAGTTCGACATGCACGGAAGCGCCGCCGCGCCGGCCGCCCCGACCGCCGTAGCGGCGGCCGGTAGCGGCGACCTGATCACCGACGACGAATTCGAGGCCCTGCTCGACCAGCTGCACGGTGCTAACGCGCCGACCGCGGTCGCGCCGGCAAAGAAGGCTGACGACGGCCTGATCAGCGAAGACGAGTTCGAAGCCCTGCTCGACCAGCTGCACGGTGGCGCCGCACCCGGCGCCAAGCCCATCGCTGCCGCAGCGCCCGCACCGATTGCGGCATCACGCCCACTGGCCGCACCGGCCGCACCCGCACCGGCAGCGGCGACCAAGCCGGCCGCCAAGCCGCTGGCCGAAGCCGAACATACCGTGCGCGTGGACACCAAGCGCCTGGACGCGATCGTCAATCTGATCGGCGAACTGGTGCTGTCACGCAACCGGCTCAAGACCCTGCGTGCGCGCCTGCGCGACGAGGAACTGGACCGCGCCGTGTCGACCCTGGACATCGCCACCGCGCGCCTGCAGTCGGCGGTGATGCGTACCCGCATGCAGCCGGTGGGCAAGGTCTTCTCGCGCTTCCCCAAGGTCGCCCGAGACGTTGCCCGCTCGCTGAAGAAGGAAGTGGACCTGGAGCTGATCGGCGCCGAGACCGAGCTCGACCGCAACCTGGTCGAAGCGCTGGCCGACCCGCTGGTGCACCTGGTCCGCAACGCCATCGACCATGGCGTGGAAATGCCCGATCTGCGCGAAGCACAGGGCAAGCCGCGGATGGGCCATGTACGCCTGTCGGCCCAGCAGGAGGGCGACTACGTCAGCATTGAAGTGCAGGACGACGGTGCCGGCATCGATCCGGAGAAGCTGCGCGCGAAGGCGCGTGAGAAGGGCCTGATCGATCCGGAAGCTGCCGCGCGGCTGAGCAGCGAGGAGTGCCTGCACCTGGTGTTCCTGCCCGGCTTCTCGACCAAGCAGCAGGTCACGGATATCTCCGGCCGCGGCGTTGGCATGGACGTGGTGCAGTCGCGCATCCGCGAACTGAGTGGCCAGATCCAGATCCAGTCCGAGCTGGGCCGTGGCAGCCGCTTCCTGATCCGCGTGCCGCTCACCCTGGCGATCCTGCCGACCCTGCTGGTGCAGGCCGGCGAGGACGTCTATGCACTGCCGCTGGCGCGCGTGATGGAAGTGCTGCACGCGCCGCGCACCTCGCTGGGCTGGTTCGATGGCCGCGCCGTGCTCGACCGTCGTTCGCATACGCTGCCGCTGGTCGATCTGCGCCAGTGGCTGGATGTGACGCCGGCCGCCTCGACCCTGCTGACGATCGTGGTGCTGCAGGCCGGCGAAGCGCGCTTCGGCCTGGTCGTGGACCAGGTGCGCGGGCGCGAGGAAGTGGTCATCAAGCCACTGCCGAAAGCCCTGCGCGGCCTGCGCGGTTACGCCGGTGCAACCCTGATCGGCGATGGTCGCATGGCGCTGATCCTGGATGTGGACGGCCTGCGCAGCCCGCACGACTGACCCACTTGCTGAACCCGAAAAACCGTGAAGTCGCACCAGTAGCCCGTACCGGTGTCTCAAGTCCCATTCATACAAGCCGATACCGGATCCATGGATAGACTCAGCCTCATTGGACTCTTTCTCGCCCTGGCCTCGCTGGTCGGCGGCAGCATCCTCAAGGGCGCCGGCCTGGCGTCGCTGTGGTCGCCTGCGGCGTTCGTGATCGTCATCGTCGGCACCGTCGCTGCGATCCTGCTGCACACCTCGCCGGCGGTGTTCAAGCATGCGTTCAGCATCGTGCGCTGGGTCGTGCGTCCACCGCACAGCGACCGCCGCGAGCTGATCCAGCAGATCGTCGAGTGGAGCAACATCGCCCGCCGCCAGGGCCTGCTGGGCCTGGAATCGCAGGTGGAAGCACAGCAGGACCCGTTCCTGCGCAAGGGCCTGCAGCTGCTGGTGGACGGCGTCGAGCCCGAATCGATGCGGCACATGCTGGAAATCGAACTGGGCAGCCAGGAGCACCAGGACCAGGCCGGCGCGAAGGTGTTCGAAGCAATGGGCATCTATGCACCGACGCTGGGCATCATCGGTGCCGTGCTGGGCCTGATCGCAGTGATGAAGAACCTGGCCGACCCGAGCAAGCTCGGCCACGGCATCGCCGCCGCGTTCACCGCCACCATCTACGGCATCGCTTCGGCCAACCTGCTGTTCCTGCCGATCGCCGCCAAGCTCAAGAGTGTGATCTCGCACAACACGCGCGACCGCGAGATGGTCATCGAAGGCCTGATCTCGATCGCTCAGGGCGAGAACCCGCGCAACATCGAAACCAACCTCTCCGGCTTCCTGCACTGACATGGCCCGCCGCAAGCACCACGAAGAGCACGCCAACCACGAAGCATGGGCGATCCCCTATGCCGACCTGATGACGCTGCTGCTCGCCTTCTTCGTGGTCATGTATGCGATCTCCTCGGTGAACGAGGGCAAGTACCGGATCATGGCCGACGCGCTGACCGATGCCTTCGGTGGCGCACCGCGCACCATCAACCCGGTGCAGGTGGGCAACAAGCAGGTGCAGGGCGGCGGCTGGGACAGCCCCTCGGTGATCAAGTCCGGCACCAAGATCGGCCCGTCCGCGCCGGCGCCCTCGCACGACCCGACCCTGCTGCCCTCGATGGCTTCGCAGATGCGCATGCCGGTGTCAGTGCACAACCAGGAGCAGATCGCGCGCGCCGAGCGACAGCTCAACAGCATCGCCGACCGCCTCACCGCCGCGCTCGCACCGCTGATCGACCGCGGCATGATCAGCGTGCGCCGCACCGAACTGTGGATCGAAGTCGAGATCAACAGCGACATCCTGTTCCCCACCGGCTCGGCCGCGCTGGACGTGCATGCGCGGCAGACCCTGGCCAGCCTGGCCGAGGTGCTGCGCGACGTGCCCAACAGCGTGCGCGTGGAAGGCCACACCGACAACGTGCCGATCGCCACCGCCACTTTCCCGTCGAACTGGGAACTGTCGGCCGGGCGCGCCGCCAGCGTAGTGCACCTGTTCGCCGACCAGGGCGTGCAGCCGTCACGGCTGGCGATGGTCGGCTATGGCCAGTTCCGCCCGCGCGAAGAGAACGACAGCGCGCAGGGCCGCAACCGCAACCGCCGGGTGATGGTCATCATCCTGGCCGACACGTCGCACTCGGTGGATCCGCTCGGCCAGCGCCTGAACGCAGCCACCGGCGCCACCGACAGCACCGTCACCGAACAGGCCGCCGCAACTCCGGCCAGCGCCCCCACCTCCCCCATCGCACCGGTGAAGTTGCCGCCGGTGCCGGCTGGCAGCCGCGTCGGCGCCGCCGTTCCCCCGGCAATGAAGGAGTAAACCGATGCGCATCTGGGCAGTCGCCAACCAGAAGGGCGGAGTCGGCAAGACCACCACCACCCTCGCCCTCGGCCGCGGCCTGGCCGCGCTCGGCCATCGCGTGCTGCTGATCGACCTCGATCCGCATGCCTCGCTCAGCCGCGCCTTCGGCGTGCCGGTGGACCCGCCGCCGGCCGGCGTACTGGAACTGTTCGGCACACCGCCAGCGGACCTGTCCGGCCTGTGCCATGCCAGCAACATCCATGGCCTGGACTACGTCTGCGCACAGTCGGCGCTGGCCACGCTGGAACGCCGCAGCGCCAACCAGCCCGGCCTCGGCCTGGCCCTGCAGAACGCGCTGGCGCGCCACCAGGGCCAGCACGACTACATCCTGCTGGACTGCGCACCGACCCTCGGCCTGCTGATGATCAATGCGCTGGCCGCAGCCGACCGTCTCATCATTCCCACCCAGGCCGAGCCACTGGCCCTGCACGGCCTGGATGGCATGGTCCGCACCGGCGAGATGGTCGAGCGCTCGCGCCGCCGCCCGCTGCCGATCTCGATCCTGCCGACCCTGTTCGACCGCCGCACCCGCGCCGGCAACGAGTCGCTGCGCACCATGCAGGATCGCCACGGCAACCGCGTGTGGGAAGACGCCATTCCGATCGATACCCGCATCAGCAACGCCGCCGGGCTGACCCTGCCGAGCACCGGCGAGGACTACCCGGGCCGTGGCCTGGCCGCCTACCGCCGTGCGCTGAACTGGATCCTCGGCGAGGATGCCCGCGCCCTGGAGCAGGCCGCATGAACAGCACCGGCATCCTCGATGATTACCTGGACGAACTGCTGGGGGAGGCCATTGTCGCGCCGCCCTCTGCCGAGCTGTCGCCGGCTGGCGCCGGGCCAAGCCCGGCGATCGAAGCAGTCGCCGAACGCGAACCGACCTGGGACGACCTGCCGGCCGAAGTGATCTACGAAACCGAAACCATCGCCGCCGCGCCGAGCGGGGACAGCGCTGCGCTGGAAGCCGCCTTCGAGAGCGCCGCACCACCCACGCGCGAACCCACCTGGGATGACCTGCCCGCCGAGGTGATCTATGAAACAGAATCCGTCGCCGCCGCGCCAAGCCCGGACGACGCGGTGCTGGAAGCGGCCTTCGAGAGCGCTGCCGCCTCCGCTAGCGCTGGGCCGGGTCCGGCGGGAGAAGCGGTTTCCGAACGCGAGCCGACCTGGGATGACCTGCCTGAGGAAGTCATCCACGAAACCGCGCCGGCACCCGCCGTCGTTGCAAACGCCGGTCCGGAACCTACCTGGGACGACCTGCCGGACGAGGTGATCTACGAAACCGATCCGGCCGACAGCCATCGCCTCGCCCACACCGACAGCCCCGGCCTGCAGGCCGCGTTCGAGGCGGCCGCCGGTGGCGAAGACGTAGCCACGCCACCGCCCGCCGTGGTCGCAGCACCGGTGGCCCCGACGGTTGCACCTGCAGCCCCGGCCCCGGCGGCGCGCACCGCCACTCTGCCGCCGCGCGTCGGCGTCGATGCCCCGGCAGGCAACCGTCCCGGCACCTGGCAGGAGCTGCAGGCGCAGGCCCACCAACCGGCTCGCAGCCCGCACCCGCAGAACCGACGCGCCGGCGAACGCACTTCGCGCTGGCTGCGCCTTCGCTGCGGCACCCAGGCCTATGCGCTGGAACTGCTGAAGGTGCAGGAAGTGGTGCTGCCGGTGCCCCTGCTGCCGCTGCGTGGCACTGCAGCGGCCATGCTCGGCATCATGAACCTGCGCGGCCAGGTGGTACCGGTGATGGATCTGGGCCTGCACCTCGGCGCGGCCGCCGCCGAGGACGACGCGCAGACCCGCATCGTGGTGCTGGAAGAAGACGGCGAGACCATCGGCCTGCGCGTGTCAGCGGTCGAAGATGTCGCCAACCTCACCGATTCGCAGATCGAACCGCCGGATACCGCGCGCATCTGCCAGATCTCAAACGACCTGTTCCGTGGCGTGGCCCGGGTCAGCCAGCGCCCGATGATCCTGCTCGACGCCACCCGGCTGTTGAGCTGAGCCACCAGGAAAAAGGGGACGGAGGGGATCAAGTCGCAAGTGGCTCGGCGCTTTGCACCGAAGCGGTGCCTGTCGGGGACGCAAGGAGTTGATCCGTTGGATCAACACCTTACGTCCCCACTGCGCGGTCACCGTTGCCGAGGGGACTGCAGTAGAGCCAGGTCGCTTGCGACTTGATCCCCTCCGTCCCCTTTCAGACAGCGACCGCATCGACGTACCGCGTCGATTCTTCTAAAGAACCCCACCGGGGTGCCGTTATGGATCACGGAACCGTTTGTCCGGAGCAACGATGAGCACTGTCGAACTGGGTGGGGATCTCGGCATCGAGAGCACTACCGAGCTCAAGAACCGCCTCGCCCCCCTCGTGGAGCAGGCTGGCGAGCTGACCCTGGATGCCAGCCAGGTCGCCCGCATCCACACGGCCGCCGTGCAGGTGCTGTGTGCGTTCGTGCAGGCCCGCCGCGAGGCAGGCCTGGGCACCGGCTTCCACGGTTGCACTGCAACCTTCAGTGACGCCGCGCGCCTGCTGGGCGTCACCCAGGCCCTGGGCCTGGACGTAACCCATGACAACCTGAAATCTGTGGAGAACGCTGCATGAGCGCACGTATCTTGGTGGTGGACGATTCGGCGTCGATGCGCCAGATGGTGTCCTTCGCCCTCACCTCGGCCGGTTTTGCCGTCGAAGAAGCTGAAGACGGCGCGGTCGCGCTCGGTCGCGCCAAGGGCCAGCGCTTCAATGCGGTGGTGACCGACGTCAACATGCCGAACATGGACGGCATCGCGCTGATCCGCGAACTGCGCCAGCTGCCGGACTACAAGTTCACCCCGCTGCTGATGCTGACCACCGAATCGGCCGCCGACAAGAAGTCCGAAGGCAAGGCCGCCGGTGCCACCGGCTGGCTGGTCAAGCCGTTCAATCCCGAACAGCTGGTCGCCACCGTGCAGAAAGTGCTGGGCTGATCGCCCGGCACCGCTCCCCCTCTTCGCTTCCGGATCACCACTGCCATGAGCATGGACCTGCAACGCTTCCACGCCACCTTCTTCGAGGAGAGCCGCGAAGGCCTCGATGCGATGGAGGCTGGCCTGCTGGCCCTGGAATCGGGGCAGCAGGACGCGGAGATCATCAATTCGGTGTTCCGCGCCGCCCACTCGATCAAGGGCGGCGCCGGCACCTTCGGCTTCGACGCGATCGCCGGCCTGACCCACGTGCTGGAGACGCTGCTTGATGAGCTGCGCGCCGGCAAGCGGGCCCTGGAAGGCCACGCCGTCGACGCCATGCTGTCCTCGGTGGACGTGCTGCGCGCCCTGCTGCGCGAAGCCGAACACGGCCAGGCTGCCGATCCGGCTGCAGTCGCTGCGGTGAAGGCGCGCCTGGAAGCGGTTCTTTCCGGCCAGGCCGCAGCGAGCGCCCCGGCGGCCGCGGCAGCCAAGGTGGACGATACGCCGGAAGCCTGGCAGATCGGCTTCACCCCGGCGCCGTCGCTGTTCATGAGCGGCAACGATCCATTGCGCATCATCCGCGAACTGGAACACCTCGGTTCGCTGCAGGTCGCTGCGCGCATGGAACGCCTGCCGGGCTTCGCCCAGCTTGATCCGCTCGAAGCCCATCTTGCGTGGGATCTGGGCCTGGTCGGCAAGGTGCCGCGCAGCAAGATCGAAGACACCTTCGCCTGGGTGCTGGACGATTGCGAGCTGGACATCCGTCCCGCCGCGCCGCCGAGCCTGGCCACCCAGGCGCCGGCCGCCGCGGCTCCCGCTCCGGTCGCTGCGGCACCGTCTGCACCTGCCGCGCCTGCCGCCAGCGGTGGTGCCAGCCAGGAAGCGGAAACCTCGATCCGCGTCAGCGTCGACAAGGTCGATGCGCTGATCAACCTGGTCGGCGAGCTGGTCATCACCCAGGCCATGCTCAAGCAGGTCTCGCATGCGCTGGACCCGGTCCACGCCGAGAGCCTGTTCGCCGGGCTGGACCAGCTTGAACGCAACACCCGCGACCTGCAGGAAGCGGTGATCGGCGTGCGCATGCTGCCGGTTGACGCGGTGTTCCGCCGCTTCCCGCGCCTGGTCCGCGACCTGTCCAGCCGCCTCGGCAAGCAGGTGCGCCTGCGCACCGTCGGCGAAGGCACCGAACTGGACAAGGGCCTGATCGAAAAGATCGCCGATCCGCTGGTGCACCTGGTGCGCAACTCGATCGACCACGGCCTGGAAATGCCCGACGTACGTCGCGGTGCAGGCAAGGATGAGACCGGCACGATCACGCTGGCGGCCTCGCATCAGGGTGGCCATATCGTCATCGAAGTCAGCGACGATGGCCGTGGCCTGGACCGCGCCAAGATCCTCGCCAAGGCCTACGAACGCGGCCTGGCCGTGCCGGACAACCCGACCGATTCGCAGGTCTGGGACCTGATCTTCCAGCCCGGCTTCTCCACCGCCGATGCGGTCACCGACCTGTCCGGGCGTGGCGTCGGCATGGACGTGGTCCGCCGCAACATCCAGGCACTGGGTGGCGAGGTGCAGATCGAAAGCAGCCTCGGTACCGGCACCCGCACGCTGATCCGCCTGCCGCTGACCCTGGCCATCCTCGATGGCATGACTGTGGCCGTGGCCGGCGAAACCCTGATCCTGCCGCTGGCCTACGTGCTTGAGGCATTGCAGCCGCAGCCCGAGGATATCCGCAGCATGGCCGGCGAAGGCCGCGTGCTGCGCGTGCGCGGCGAGTACCTGCCGATCCTGTCGTTGAGCGAGTACTACGGCTACGGCAACCGCGCACCGGGCAGCGAATCGCTGGTGGTGGTGGTGGAAGGCGATGGCCAGAAAATCGCGCTGGAAGTGGACGAACTGGTCGGCCAGCAGCAGGTGGTGGTGAAGAACATCGAGAACAACTACCGCCGTATCGGCGGAGTGTCCGGTGCCACCATCCTTGGCGACGGCCGCGTCGCGTTGATCGTTGACATCGGCGGACTGGTGCGCTCGCTGCGGATGCCGCAGGCCGCCTGATCCACGCCGCATGCGGGTCATGGACCGCCGCCCTTCGGGGCGGCGGTTTTTGTTTGCGTGCGCCTGCCAGTGGTGTCAGATCCCTTTCCGCAGGAACGGCATCTGGCCGCGGGACGGCACCCCGAAACCAGATCGTGAACTCCGTCGGCACGATGGTTGCGGGCGCAACCACTTCATCCAAGCGAAACCGCGTCGCTGCAACGCTTTTGCGCTGTCATCCCTACGCAACCGAATGTGATCTGCGTCCATAAAGTCCGCGCGGACGGCGCCGCTATTTCGCCTTGACGGTCGTCACCGAACCCCACCGGGCACCCCCGTTCGCTCTGCAACCACCCCCAAACCGGCGCACAGACGCCGGCACTCTGCCCACCTGGAGCACCCTGCATGAAGTGGTTCCAAGATCTGCCCATCGCCCGCAAGCTGGCCGTGGGGTTCACCCTCACCACCCTGATGACCGTCGTACTGGGTGCCTTTGCCTTGATCCGCCTGTCCGAGGCCAACGCGCAGCTGCGCGACATGGCCGGCAACGATATCCCCTCGGTCCAGCACCTGGGCGAGGCGCGCTCGCAGCTCGGCGAGTTCCGCACCTACGAACTGGCCCAGCTGAGCATGCTCGACCAGCCGGAAAAGGTGGCCGACTACAACAAGCGCATGGACGATACCGCCAAGGCCGTGCATGACGAGCTGGCGGCGTACGCGGCGCTGCCGGCGCTGGACAAGGAGCGTGAACTGTATCGCGCAGCCAGCGCACAGCTCGACCGCTACTTCGCCGCCAACAAGGCGATGCGCGACGCCGTGACCGCTGGTGACGGCGTCCTGGCGCGGCAGATCTCCGACGAACAGTCACGCCCGGCGCGTCGCGACCTGTTCGCTGCAATGAAGGCACTGGGCACCCATATCGCCGGCCAGATGGACCGCAAGATCGCCGACGCCAACGCCACCCACCGCACCAGCATGATTGCCATCATCGGCTGCATCGTGCTGCTGTCGCTGGTGGCTGCCGCGCTGGCCATCGTCATCTCGCGTGCAGTGACCGGCCCACTCGGCAAGGCCGTGCATGCCATCCAGGCCGTTGCCCGCGGTGATCTCAGCGTCAGCACCCAGGCCACCAGCAAGGATGAAGCCGGCAGGATGCTCGCTGCCACCGCCGAGATGACGGCGATGCTGCGACGCTTCAGCGAGCAGACACAGCTGATGGCACAGATGCACGCTGGCCCGGACATCAGCCATCGCATCCCGGAAGATTTCCCGGGTGTCTACGGCCAGCTGGCCAACGGCATCAACACGGTGATCTTCGAGCACCTCGATGCGATCGTCGATGCCATTGAAGTACTCAACCAGTACGCCATCGGCAATCTGAGCCCGGATGCACGCCGCCTGCCCGGCAGCCGCGCGATCCTGCACGAATCCATGGACGCGGCCAAGGCCAGCCTGCTGGCCATCAATTCGCAGATCCAGCACCTGGCTGCGGCGGCCGCCGCCGGTGACTTCAGCCAGCGCGGCGACGCACAGCGGTTCCAGCACGACTTCAAGCTGATGATCGAGCACCTCAACACCATGATGCAGGTGGCTGACGGCAACCTCGGCCAGCTCTCGCAGCTGCTGCAGTCGATCGCCACCGGCGACCTGACCGCGCGCATGGAAGGCCAGTTCAATGGCGTGTTCGCCCGCATGCGCGACGATGCCAACACCACGGTCGCGCAGCTGACCCAGATCGTCGGCCAGATCCAGGCCAGCGCCTCCAGCATCACCCTGGCCGCCGGCGAGATCGCCTCGGGCAACAGCGACCTGTCACGCCGCACCGAGCAGCAGGCCGCCAACCTCGAGGAAACCGCGGCCTCGATGGAGGAACTGACCTCCACCGTGCGCCAGAACGCCGAGCACGCCCGCCAGGCCAACCAGCTCGCCATCGGCGCGCATGGCGTCGCCTCGCAGGGTGGCGAGGTCGTCGGCCAGGTGGTCACCACCATGTCCGCCATCGAAGCCTCGTCGAAGAAGATCGCCGAGATCATCAGCGTCATCGACGGCATCGCGTTCCAGACCAATATCCTGGCACTGAATGCCGCCGTGGAAGCCGCGCGTGCCGGTGAACAGGGCCGCGGCTTCGCCGTGGTCGCCAGCGAAGTACGCACCCTCGCCCAGCGCTCGGCCGCTGCCGCCAAGGAAATCAAGGGCCTGATCGACGACTCGGTCGGCAAGGTCGCCGAGGGCTCCAGCCTGGTCCACCAGGCCGGCAGCACCATGGGCGAGATCGTCGCCTCGGTGCAGCGTGTGACCGACATCATGGCCGAGATCTCCGCTGCCTCGCAGGAACAGAGCGCGGGCATCGAGCAGGTCAACCAGACCGTGGTGCAGATGGACGAAACCACCCAGCAGAACGCCGCACTGGTGGAGGAAGCCACCGCTGCCGCACGTGCGATGGAGGACCAGGCCGTGCAGCTGGGTGAAGCCGTGGCCCGCTTCCGGCTGGCATCGCACGGCACGACGGCCATTCCGGCACGCCCGTTGGCGGCACCGGTACCCCGCCAGGTCGCAGCCGCCGCGCCTTCGGCAAAGCCGGCTTCCGCGCGCCCCCTGCGCAGCTCGACGGCGCAGCCGGTACTGGCCGCCGACGGCGACTGGCAGGAGTTCTGACAGAACCACGGGGTCAGATCCCTTTCCCGCAGGAAAGGGATCTGACCCCTTACGCGTAGAAAGTGATGCAAATCTCACTTCATAATCCGGTGCAGAGGCCGATATCCCCATCGAGCCTCGCGCCAATGCGTGCTGGCGCCCGCCCCTGACCGTAGATTCCATGTCCGACGGCAACGACACTGCAGTGCATGATGTCCACGCGGCCGACGCCGCTGACGAGCGCTTCCTGGTCCGCAACCCGCGCCAGCTGCGGCAGCTGCTGCGCTCGCTGATCGACCAGCGATCATTGATCAACGCGCACATCGACGGCCGCGACCGTTCGTTCCCCACTGCGCTGCTCGACCTCGACGAGGACGAGGACTACCTGCTGCTCGATGGCAGCCCGCAGGAAGCTTCCAACCGCGCCGCCGAGCAGGCCGATCACCTGCTGTGCTTCGCCCAGCTCGAACGGGTGCTGGTGCGCTTCCGCCTGCACGAACTGCAGCGCGTGGACAACGACGGCCACGTGGCCTTCCGTGCGCCGCTGCCTGACGAACTGGTGCACCTGCAGCGCCGCGAACTATACCGACTGGAGACGCCAGTCACTGATTCACCGCAGCTGCTGCTGCCCCCCGGCGAAGCGCGGGCCGAAGCGCTGTCGATGCGGGTGGTGGACATCAGCGGTGGCGGCCTGGCCGTGGTGGTGCCCAATGACTGCGCGGTATTTGGTCTGCAGAAGCGCTATCCGGCGCAGCTGTCGCTGCCGGACGGCCCCGACCTGGACATCGCGCTGGTGGTCTGCAACCTGTTGCCCCAGCGCCAGCCCAACGGCATCGAGGTCAAGCGCGTGGGCATGCGCTTCGACAGCCTGCCGCGCGGCGCCGACAGCGCCATCCAGCGCTACATCTTCCGCATCGACCGCCAACGCAAGGCACGCCGCAACGGCGAGCTCTAAGGCCCGGCCAACAGGTAGTGCCGGCCGCTGGCCGGCAACGTCGCGACAATGCGGGTACGGCCATTGCCGGCCAGCGGCCGGCA
>NZ_JAVFVN010000172.1:0-1150 GCF_030910085.1 Stenotrophomonas maltophilia group sp. RNC7
TACACAAAGTATGATGCGGTAACCTTCTTATCCTGCCTTATGTGAGAGTGACCGGTAAACGCCACGCCGCGACATAGAGATCGCAGAGTGGGTTGCAAAAAAGTGGGGTGCGCAAAATTAACTGAGAAATTTACCAAATATGATCCTGCCGCCGGCTGAGGCTTGCCGTATTCATGGCCGATGCTGAGAAACCAAGGAACATAACCGAAATTTCCCGCCAGAGCGCCATTTCTAGCGAACAGCATATGCTCGTTTAGCGAAACCCCACTCTTAACAGCGCAGGCGGCGATGCACGCCCGTGGGGTTTGATATGACGGCCAAAGTTCATGCGCCTGTCCCCGTCGAGATATCGTCCGGTTCGCACAATGATTAGCCCTTGTAAATCAGTCCCTTTCGGCCTCAGAATTTACGAGCTCAATTGCGGCGGCGAAATCAGTCTTCCGGTGTCGTTTCGACCCGGGCCGGAACTGTCAGGTTGGCTCGCAGCAGGTCCTCCGGCGGCACTTCCAGGATTGCCGCCAGCGTGGCAACCATATCGATGGTGGGGCTATAGACGCTTCGCTCGAGCGAACTGACATATGTGCGGTCAATGCCTGCCAGATGGGCGAGCTTTTCCTGCGACAAACGCCTCGCGTGCCGCAGTTTTCTCAAGTTTCGCGCAAAGATCTCACGAATAGTCATATTCGCAGTCATGCGCGATGTGGCGCATTCAGCTACGGAGTAAACTCGACAATATGCCGAGCGCGCTGTCTATAGGAACGGGATGACTGGCGCAAGCGCACTTGCGGGTTGGAGAAGCGCGACATGTCCTGGAGGACAACGCGAAATCCGTAGTGACCTTATCGTCCGAAGCAGGTCAGATTAGGCGCCCGACTTCCTGACCCCTGACCAGGCGGCAACCATGAGCACATCGTCAATTTCACGGCCATGATCGAGATAGCCGGCCGGAATCCCGGGAGCTGGTTTGGGATGCCGGCTTTGCCAGCTGCCGTCTCTGAAAAAAAGGCAAACATTTCGTTGAGACGCGGCGCATTCTCGCATTCTGTGAAAAATTCGGACGAAGGTCTGGACAAAACGCTATGTCTCCCAGTGATTTCCGCAGTCCGACACAGCAGTTTGATGCTGCTGACAAAGCGGTTCTCCGTTGCGT
>NZ_JAVFVN010000187.1:0-2852 GCF_030910085.1 Stenotrophomonas maltophilia group sp. RNC7
CCCGGAAAATACATCGGGGGGGGCCCGGCCCCCCCCGGGGGGCCGGTCGCCGGGGGGCGCGCGGGGCATGGCCCGCCGGTTTCCGGGCGCCCCCCCAGCCGGCGGGGGGCGCGCGCGGGGCTGGCCCCGCCGCTACCTGGGCTCCGCCCCGGCTACCCCCGATTCAGGCTGTTCAGGCAGAATCCCCCCATACCCTTCCAGGATCTGCCCATGCGCGTTCTGCTGCTTTCCTCCCTGCTGCTCACCGTCACCGCCTGTACCTGGGTGCCGATCGAACCGGCCGGCAAGGCAACCCGCGTGCTGCCGGCAGGGCCGGTTCCGGCTGGCTGCATCGCCAAGGGCGAGGTGGTGGTCACCGTGAAGAGCAAGGTCGGCTTCTACAACCGCAACCCGCTGCGGGTGCAGGAAGAGCTGGAAACCCTGGCCCGCAACGAGGCCCCGAGCGCCGGTGCCAATGCCGTCCAGGCCGCTGCGGCCCCCGCCGATGGCAGCCAGCGCTTCGCCGCGTTCCAGTGCCCGCCGCGCTGAACGCTTCACCATACGGCCGAGGCTGAATTCGTAAAGATGCGGTGAAAGCCCGGGGGTTATAGAATAGCGCCCCCTTTTGCCTGAGCCTTGGCGCTAACCTCGATGCTCTTCAAGAATGTCTCGATCGCCGGCCTGGCACACGTCGACGCACCGCATACGCTGACGACCAAGGAAATCAACGAACGCCTGCAGCCGACGTTGGATCGCCTGGGTATCCGCACCGATGTGCTCGGCGACATCGCCGGCATCCACGCCCGCCGCCTGTGGGACAACGGCGTGCTGGCGTCGGACGCCGCCACCATGGCCGGCCGCAAGGCACTGGAAGACGCGGGCATCACCGCGACCCAGGTCGGCCTGCTGGTCAACACCTCGGTCAGCCGCGACTACCTGGAGCCGTCCACGGCCTCGATCGTGTCGGGCAACCTCGGTGTCAGCGACGAATGCATGACCTTCGACGTCGCCAACGCCTGCCTGGCCTTCATCAACGGCATGGACATCGCGGCGCGCATGATCGAGCGCGGTGATATCGACTACGCGCTGGTGGTGGACGGCGAGACCGCCAACCTGGTGTACGAGAAGACCCTGGAGCGCATGACCGCCCCGGACGTCACCGCCGACGACTTCCGCAACGAGCTGGCCGCGCTGACCACCGGGTCGGGCGCCGCCGCGATGGTGATGGCGCGCGCGGAGCTGGTGCCGGACGCGCCGCGCTACAAGGGCGGCGTGACCCGCTCGGCCACCGAGTGGAACCAGCTGTGCCTGGGCAACCTGGACCGCATGGTCACCGACACCCGCCTGTTGCTGATCGAAGGCATCAAGCTGGCGCAGAAGACCTTCAGCGCCGCCAAGATCGCACTCGGCTGGGCCGTGGAGGAGCTGGACCAGTTCGTGATCCACCAGGTCAGCCAGCCGCACACCGCCGCGTTCATCAAGAACTTCGGCATCGACCCGAAGAAGGTCATGACCATCTTCGGCGAGCACGGCAACATCGGCCCGGCCTCGGTGCCGATCGTGCTGAGCAAGCTCAAGCAGCTGGGCAAGCTGAAGAAGGGTGATCGCATCGCGCTTCTGGGTATTGGCTCGGGCCTGAACTGCTCGATGGCTGAAGTGGTCTGGTAAGCAGCCCGTTGCCCGACCTCCTGTAGAGCCGAGCCATGCTCGGCTCACGCGCGCAGCGCGGCTCTTCCGCAGCGGACCGGAGAGCAGCCGAGCAACGGCTCGGCTCTACATTGCGCCGCGACTCTCCTTAGGTGCTCCGCATGCGCGATCTTCCCGGTTACCCCGCCCACCCGCAGCGCTTCGAGGTCCGCCCCGGCCTGTCGATGAACTATCTCGACGAGGGCCCGCGCGATGGCGAGGTGGTGGTGATGGTGCACGGCAACCCGTCGTGGAGCTATTACTGGCGCACGCTGGTGGCCGGCCTGTCGGACAGGTACCGCTGCATCGTGCCGGACCACATTGGCATGGGCCTGTCGGACAAGCCGGACGACAGCCGCTATGAGTACACGCTGCAGTCGCGCGTGGACGATCTTGATGCGCTGCTGAAGCACCTGGGCATCACCGGCCCGGTGACCCTGGCCGTGCACGACTGGGGCGGCATGATCGGCTTCGGCTGGGCGCTGTCGCACCACGAGCAGGTGAAGCGCCTGGTCGTGCTCAACACCGCTGCCTTCCCGATGCCGGCGGCGAAGAAGATGCCGTGGCAGATCGCGCTGGGTCGCCACTGGAAGATCGGCGAGTGGATCATCCGCAGCTTCAATGCGTTCTCGTCCGGGGCCTCTTGGCTTGGCGTGGAGCGCAGGATGCCGGCCGATGTGCGCCGCGCCTACGTGTCGCCGTACAACAGCTGGGCCAACCGCATCAGCACCATCCGCTTCATGCAGGACATCCCGCTGTCGCCGGCCGACAAGGCCTGGTCGCTACTGGAGCGTGCCGGCAAGGCATTGCCTTCGTTCGCCGACCGCCCGGCCTTCCTCGGCTGGGGCCTGCGTGACTTCGTGTTCGACCATCATTTCCTGAAGGGTTTCCAGGCCGCACTGCCGCAGGCCCAGGTGCATGCCTTCGAGGACGCCGGCCACTATGTGCTGGAAGACAAGCACGAAGTGCTGGTACCGGAGATCCGCGCGTTCCTGGACAAGAACCCGATCTGAGAGGTGGGGGGGGCACCCGCGGGGCCCCCCACCAGGGGCGGGGGGGGGGGTGGGGGTGGGGGCTGTGGTTTTTGGGGGGGGGTGGGGTTGTGGGGGGGTGTGGGGTTTTTTTTGTTTGTTTTGGTGGTTTTTTTCGTTTGGCTGGCGCCCCCCCCCCCCCCCCCAACAGTTGGG
>NZ_JAVFVN010000233.1:0-448 GCF_030910085.1 Stenotrophomonas maltophilia group sp. RNC7
GGATCATCGAGAAGGATGCGCAATCTGGCAAGTGCGTGACTGACGGCTGGCTGGCTCATGTTCAGTCGAAGCGCCGCACGTGAAACGTGCCGCTCGGAAAGCAGCGCATCAAGAACCACAAGGAGATTTAGGTCAACGCCACGCAAATTATTCATGTGGCGAATAATAGTCAGGGAAGAATGAATTTCAAATAGGTAGAAATAATAATTAGAAGGCGAGCCTGTTCAATTTGAGAAGGGTCTTTCTCATGCAGTCGTTCGCTTTCCTTGTCGTTGCGCTGGCTTCCGGCGCTCTTGTCCCCTTGCAGGCCGGTGCGAACGCCGCACTCGGTCGCGCACTGGGACACCCACTCTGGGCGACGATGGTGTCGCTTGCAGTGAGTGCAGCTTGCGTAGTGCCAATACTCATAGCGTTACGCGTTTCCACGCCGACTACTGCCAATCTATCC
>NZ_JAVFVN010000254.1:0-1292 GCF_030910085.1 Stenotrophomonas maltophilia group sp. RNC7
AGCAGAATGTCGCACCCAAACTTGTCGAAGCCAGCCTTTTTCCGCACCTCTCGGGGATCCAGCGCCGTAATGTCGTCCGAGAATAACTGAGTTTTCGTCATCTTGGAGTCAATTAGGTTGGATCGGTAGGTGGCGCAGGCATGCTTATCCCATTCAACGGCGGCTGCCACCTTTATGCCTGCCTGGTAAGCGCCTAAAGAAAATCCGCCAGCTCCGGCGAACAAATCGCATGCGAGCACATCGGATTTCCCATTGCCCCGCGCCAGCTTGCCGACATTTTTTTTCTTTTCCGTCAACTGCCGCCCCTATTGTCCCTTACGCCGGTCCTTAAGCTCCTTGTTTGGCACCTCAATTCCAGCCGCGTTCAGCGCACGCAAAACAATCATTCTCATCGTTTCTCCGCTTTCCGCCGATTTGAGCCGTAGGCTCTTTTTCGTCACTGCGGGAACTGTGATCTGAAGTGTGTTTTCACGGTCGGATTGCTTGAGGCTGCTCATGACCACTCCATATGATGAGATCATGATACCATGGTTTTTATTCCGTTCAAGTGAAGACTATCGGGGTTATCTGAGGCTGGCTATGGGTTTTGCTGGCGCGGCCAAGGCTGCGGCCTCCAGTCCCGCGCCTTTGGCTTGCGCGCCTGCCGGGCCGATTCTGATCTCGCCCCCATTGCTAGGGGCTTTGCCCTCGCGCGAGCAAGGTAAGTGGAACCGTCCGGGGCGGTATCCCCACCCTTCCGCACCCCGAGGGGTTTGTGCAGGCCGGGTGGATCCCCCTCCACCGTGGTCGCCCTTGTTCGTTGCTACCCCAGTCTCGGCGACGGCCAGGAGGTCAGGCGCGGCGTTCCGCTTCGCTGACCTTCAGTCCCGAGGATTAGAGACATGGCCAACGTATCCGACAGCAATCTCCGCATCTATGTGGCCTGCCTTGCGCCTACAACAAAGGCATTCTGCATGGAGCTTGGATCGAGGCGAATCAGGACGCCGACCAGATCAGGGACGAGATTGCCGCGATGCTTGCCCGTTCCCCTGTCGAGGACGCGGAGGAATACGCCATTCACGACTATGAGGGCTTCGAGGGCATCAGCATTTCTAAATATGCTGGCATCGACAGCGTGGCGCGGATGGCCGCCTTTATCGCAGAACATGGCGCACTCGGCGCTGGCCTGTTGGAGCAGTTCAGCAGCGACTTAGACCAAGCAATATCCACCTTGGACGACTGCTATCATGGTCAGTTCGTCAGCAGAACTGGTTTATTTCGGTGAGCAGGATCGCGCGGCCAGCAATTAATGA
>NZ_JAVFVN010000315.1:0-487 GCF_030910085.1 Stenotrophomonas maltophilia group sp. RNC7
GATCGTTCCCGCACGCATGGTGACGGAGATTAACGTCCCGGACAACAAAGAGGCGATTTATCGACTTGTCAAAGAAGATTTGCCCCTGGAATTCGATCGCGATCGCAGGCTGACGAAGCGGGGGAAGGGGAGTATGATCATTAATTTGCTGGAGCATCCGATTCACACCCGGGTTAAAGAAGTCGTGAAATTGGAAGATAATTCACACATCGTGTGGATGCAATAATCACTCAAGGAGAGACACATGGAATACTTGGCTCATCTGGACAGACAACGGAACCGGAAACAACGACTTTCCACTCATTTACGGAATGTTGCGACTTATTGCGAACTCGCCGTGCCGCCCACGGTGAGTTTTCCTCATTTATCTGCACATAACGTAAAGAACTTATCACGCTTGCTCGGACTTCTGCATGATATCGGGAAATACACCGATGCGTTTCAATTGTACTTGACAGAGGGCATTGAATCGAAGATGAAGAATCAT
>NZ_JAVFVN010000503.1:0-71419 GCF_030910085.1 Stenotrophomonas maltophilia group sp. RNC7
GGTCCGAGCGACTCGGCCAACTCCACGGCTTGGTGCTTGAACTCATCGGTGTAGCTACGACGGGTGATACGGGACATAAGGGACCTCCAAGTGCGATCAAAGTATCGCTTCTTGGCGTCCGCTGACGGGGGGCCAGATCACACGCCCCTGCACGGCCCACCCGCCCCGCCTCGGACAGGTTCCGGCGTGCGACCGGCCACGGAGTGAAGAAGGAAAAGCGAAAGCGGGTCGCTTCGCTGCGCTTGCTCGGAGCGGAGCATGGCTCCGCTCTACAGAATCATTCATTCCGGAACATTCGTTCATGAGAACGTTTCATCCACGCATGGCGTGGATCCACCGGACGCACCGGGATACTGTCAGGGGCGGGGAGGCATGGGTTCGCGGGGGTGTCCGCGGCATGGATGCCGCGGCCAAGCCTGCAGGGATGGATTCACGGCGTCCCCCGCGAACCCATGCCTCCCCGCCAAGCCCTCAGCCCAGCTGTTGCTGCTGCCGTTGCTCCGGCTTCAAAGGCGGGTGCAGGGCCGCAGGCCCTGCAATGCAGAAAACCTCACTTACCCCGCAGACGGCTGTGCCTGAAGCCGTAGCAGAAATAGATCACGAAACCGACGAAGGTCCAGACGCCCATCAGCATCCAGTTGTGCATCGTCATCGCCGACAGCAGGGCCAGGCAGCTCAGCACGCCCAGGCTGCAGACCAGCCACGCCATCGGCATGCGGAACGGGCGCGGCAGGTCCGGCTGGGTGCGGCGCAGGATCAGCACGCCGGCACACACCGCCGCGAACGCGATCAGCGTGCCCATCGAGGTCAGCTCGCCAAGGATGTCCAGCGGGAACAGCGCCGCCAGCAGCGCGATGCCGATGCCGGTGATCACCGTGTTGATGTGCGGGGTGCGGTACTTCGGGTGGATCCTGGTGAATACCGGTGGCAGCAGGCCGTCGCGGCCCATGATCATGAAGATGCGCGGCTGGCCGATGATCATCACCAGTACCACCGAGGACAGGCCGACCAACGCGCCGACCTCGACCACCCTGCGCAGCCAGCCCAGCTGCGGATGCGCCGCGACTGCGGTCACCACCGGCTCATCGGTGCCCAGCAGCTGGAATGGCACCAGACCGGTCATCACCGCCGCCATCGCGATGTAGAGCACGGTGCAGACCACCAGCGACAGCATCATGCCGATCGGCATGTCGCGCTGCGGATTCTTCGATTCCTGCGCCGCCACCGACACCGCCTCGAAGCCGATGTAGGCGAAGAACACCATCGCCGCGCCACGCAGCACGCCTTCCATGCCGTACTTGCCGGGGCCTTCGTTGGCGGGAATGAACGGGGTCCAGTTGCTGGTGTCCACATACTTCCAGCCGACCACGATGACCAGCAGGATCAGGCCGGTCTTCAGCACGACCATCGCCATGTTCATCGCCGATGACTTGCTGATGCCGACGTAGCACAGCCAGGTCAGCAGCAGTACCAGCGCAGCGGCTGGCAGGTTGGCGATCGCGCCGGTGGGGCGCAGCTGTGCATCGAGTGGCGCACTGACCAGCGCCGCTGGTAGATGAATGTCGAACTGGCTGAGCAGGCTGAGGAAATAGCCGGTCCAGCTGACCGCCACCGCCGACGCAGAGACGCCGTACTCGAGCACCAGCATCCAGCCGATGAACCAGGCCGACAGTTCGCCGAAGGTGGCGTAGGTATAGGTATAGGCGCTGCCGGAGACCGGCACCATCGAGGCGAACTCGGCGTAGGCCAGCGCGCAGAAGGCGCAGCAGATGGCGGCCAGCACGAACGACAGCATGATCGCGGGGCCGGCGTGGTTGGCGGCGGCCTGGCCGGTGATGACGAAGATGCCGCCGCCAATCACGGCACCGATGCCGAGGGCGGTCAGGCCCCAGGGGCCGAGGTGGCGGCGCAGGCTCAGGCCGTTGGCGTCTTCATGGGCGGCATGCGGGTGCTTGGTGGCCCACAGTTGCTTGAACATGTGTGGTGGTCTTGTCGAAGCGCGCCATGAGCGGCGCGCGGGGAAAACGGACGGGCCGGCACAGGGCCGGCCCGTAGGCGGATCAGGGTGACTTGGCCAGCTTGCTGTTGCGCATGCCATAGCCGAGATAGATCAGCATGCCCAGCACGGTCCAGCCGACGAACAGGTGCCAGTGCACCACGAACGCCTGCCAGAACAGGAACAGGCAGGCCGCAGCGCCAAGCGGGCAGATGATCCACACCGCTGGCACGCGGAACGGGCGGTGGATCTCCGGCTTGGTATAGCGCAGCACCAGCACGCCGATGCAGACCGTGGCGAAGGCCAGCAGGGTGCCCATCGACACCAGTTCGCCCAGCACGTTCAGCGGCACCAGGCCGGCCAGTGCGGCGGCGATCACCCCGACCACGATCGTGGCCCAATAGGGGGTGCGGAAACGAGCGTGGACCTTGCCGAAGAACTTCGGCAGCAGGCCGTCGCGGGAAATGGTATAGGCGATGCGGGTCTGGCCCATCATCATCACCAGCACCACCGAGGACAGGCCGGCGATGGCGCCGATCTCGACCAGGGTCTTCAGCCAGGACAGGGTCGGGTAGGGCTCCAGCGCGGTCGCCACCGGCTTGTCGGTGCCCAGCAGGTGGTACGGCATCATGCCGGTCAGCACCGCGCAGACGATGATATAGACGATGGTGCACACGGCCAGCGAGCCGAGCAGGCCGATCGGCATGTTGCGCTGCGGGTCCTTGGTTTCGCCGGCGGCGGTGGAGACCGCATCGAAACCAATGTAGGCGAAGAACACGATGGTGGCCGCGCGGAAGATGCCGCTCCAGCCGAACTCACCCGGCACGCCGGTGTTTTCCGGAATGAAGGGCTGCCAGTTGGCCGGATCGATGTGGGCCGCGCCGATGCCGATGAACAGGCAGATGACGGTGACCTTGATCGCCACGATGATGGCGTTGACGAACGCCGACTGGGTCACGCCCACGTACAGCAGGCCGGACACCGCCGCCACGATCAGCACCGCCGGCAGGTTGAACAGTTTGCCGGAAGAGACGAACTCGCTGCCGGTCCAGGCGATGGGTGCGGCGCTGAGCAGGTCCGGGAAGGGCATGTGCAGCGTGGTGGTGATGAAGCTGATCAGGTAGGCCGACCAGCCCACCGCGACCGACGCCGAGGCGAACAGGTACTCCAGCACCAGGCACCAGCCGATGAACCAGGCCATGCCTTCGCCGAGGGTGGCATACGAATAGGAGTAGGCACTGCCGGAGACCGGCATCATCGCCGCGAACTCGGCGTAGCACAGGCCCGCCAGGGCACAGGCGAAACCGGCCAGCACGAACGACAGCATCACCGCCGGGCCGGCGTGGTTGGCCGCGGCCTGGCCGGTCAGCACGAAGATACCAGCGCCGATCACCGCACCCACGCCAAGCAGGATGAGGTGTTTAGCCGTGAGGGTCCGTTTCAGCGTGGCTTCGCCGTCCAGGCTGCCTTCGATGGGTTCGCCGGCATCGACGTGCCCGGCCGGCTGGACCGGCTTGACCCTCAACAGAGCTTTCAGCATGCAGTACTTCCTAGTGATCGGATGGGGTGGGCCGCCGATACGTTGCCGGCAACCTTGAATGGTGAAGGCCGCGCGAACGGCCCGCTGTACCTTAGCCAAAGCTGAAGCCAACGCACAAGCGCAATCGCAACAATGAACGGCGATAATGAGCAGTATTTTTCCGAACCGCCCCCATTCATGCGCCAGACCGCCGAAACCCTTGCCGTGCTTGACGATCGCCTGCGTGGCCTGTTGCGTGACTATGCCCGCCGCGAGCCCGCCCACGACGCACTGGCTGCCGAATTCGGCACATTGCTGGACGATCCAGAAGATCCGTTCCGTCGCGAACGGCTGGCCGGGCATTTCACCGCCAGCTGCTGGCTGGTCAGTGCCGACGGCCAGCGCCTGCTGCTCACCCATCACCGAAAGCTGCAGCGCTGGCTGCAGCTGGGCGGTCACGCCGACGGCGACCGTGATCTGGCGCAGGTGGCGCTGAAGGAAGCCGAGGAGGAGTCCGGCCTGAGCGGCCTGGTGCTGGAAGACCCGGCCATCTTCGATCTGGACAAGCACTGGATTCCCGAGCGCAAGGACGTGCCGGGGCACTGGCACTACGACGTGCGTTTCGTGATCCGGGCGCTGGGGGGAGAGGCCTTCGTGCTCAGCGAGGAATCGCTGGACCTGGCCTGGCGGCCGGTGACCGAAGTCGCGGCCGACCCCGAATCGGATGAATCCATGCAGCGCATGGCGCGCCGGTGGTTGGCGCGCTAGCAACCTGTAGAGCCGAGCCGATGCTCGGCTCGATGCAGGCCGGAACCGCAGCCGAGCAAGGGCTCGGCTCTACACGTGCAAGGCGGGACGCGCGTCAATACAGGAGGCGCGTACGCAACGTCCCTGGAATGGCGGCCAGTTCGTCGCGGACGGCGGCGGCCTGTGCCTCGCTGGCGGTGATGTCGATCACCACGTAACCCACCTTCGGGTCGGTGCGCAGGAACTGGCCGTCGATGTTGACGTTGTGGCGCGAGAAGATCTCGTTGACCTTGGACAGCACGCCCGGCACGTTCTGGTGGATGTGCAGCAGGCGCAGGCTGTCTTCGTGTTCGGGCAGGGTCACTTCCGGGAAGTTGACCGCCGACAGGGTGCTGCCGTTGTCGCTGTAGCGCACCAGCTTGGCCGCCACTTCCACGCCGATGTTATCCTGCGCTTCCAGCGTGCTGCCGCCCACGTGCGGGGTCAGGATCACGTTGTCGTGGCGGGTCAGCGGCGACTCGAAGATATCGCCGTTGCCCTTCGGTTCAACCGGGAACACGTCCAGCGCGGCACCACCGACGTGGCCGCTGGCCAGCGCCGCGTCCAGCGCATCGATGTCGACCACGGTGCCGCGCGCGGCGTTGATCAGGTGCGCGCCCTTGCGCATCTTCGCCAGCTCGGTGCTGCCGATCATCCACTGCGTGGCCGGCGTCTCCGGCACGTGCAGGGTGACGATGTCGGCGCGTGCCAGCAGGTCGTCCAGGCTGGCCGCTGCACGGGCATTACCCAGTGCCAGCTTGGTTTCCACGTCGTGGAAGATCACCTGCATGCCCAGCGATTCGGCCAGCACGCCGACCTGGGTGCCGATGTGGCCATAACCGATGATGCCCAGCGTCTTGCCGCGCACTTCATGGCTGCCGCTGGCTGACTTCGACCAGCCGCCGCGATGGCATTCGGCGTTCTTCTGCGGGATGCCGCGGGTCAGCATGATCGCCTCGGCGATCACCAGCTCGGCCACGCTGCGTGTGTTGGAATAGGGCGCATTGAACACCGGGATGCCGGCCAGTTCGGCCGCATCCAGGTCGACCTGGTTGGTGCCGATGCAGAAGCAGCCCACCGCGATCAGACGCTTGGCCTCGGCCAGCACCTCGGCGCTGAGCTGGGTGCGCGAACGGATGCCGACAATATGTGCCTCGGCGATGCGCGCCTTCAATTCGTCCTCGGGCAGCGCCTTGGTGTGCGCTTCGATCTGGCTGTAACCGGCGGCGCTGAATACCTCCACGGCGGTCTGGCTGACCCCCTCCAGCAACAGCACGCGGATATCCTGCTTCGGGAACGAGGTCTTCTTCGGCGACATGAGGCAACACGGCCAGTGGGACAGGGGCTGACCACTATGCCAGATCGAAGCCCCCATGGTGCAGTGCGCAATTGGTTGCATCCGTAGCTATCGGCCCGGCTGCGGGGCTGGACGCTGGCGCGTGCCGCTGGCACGCTTGCCCGTTCTTCACGCCTCGCGCTGGACCGTCATGACCGATTCCCGCATTGCCTCGCTGCAGCAGGCCTGTCCCGGCCTGAAGCTGAAGACCGACCCGGCCGACCTGGAGCATTACGGGCGCGACTGGACCCGGCGCTGGACGCCGGCGCCGCTGGCGATCGCACTGCCGGCCACGGTCGAGGAGGTACAGGCGGTGATGCGCTGGAGTGCCGCCGAGGGCGTGGCGGTGGTGCCGTCGGGCGGCCGCACCGGCCTCTCGGGTGGCGCGGTGGCGGCCAACGGCGAGCTGGTGCTCAGCCTGGAGAGGATGAACAAGGCGCTGGACTACGATGCGGTCGATCGCACCCTGGTGGTGCAGGCCGGCATGCCGCTGGAGGCCGTGCACAACGCCGCGCTGGACCACGGCCTGATCTATCCGGTGGATTTCGCTGCACGCGGGTCGTGCACGATCGGCGGCAACATCGCCACCAATGCCGGCGGCATCCGTGTGATCCGCTACGGCAACACCCGCGAGTGGATCGCCGGGCTGAAGGTGGTCACCGCCAGTGGCGAACTGCTCGAGCTCAACAAGGGCCTGATCAAGAACTCCAGCGGCTATGACTTCCGCCAGCTGCTGATTGGTTCGGAAGGTACGTTGGGGGTGATCGTCGAGGCGACGGTGAAGCTGACCGATCCGCCGCCGGCCAGCAACGTGATGCTGCTGGCCGTACCCAGCTTCGAAGTGCTGATGCAGGTGTTCGCCGCGTTCCGCGCGCGCCTGCAACTGCAGGCCTTCGAGTTCTTCACCGACCGCGCGCTGGAACATGTGCTGGCGCACGGTGCGCAGGCGCCGTTCGACGAGGTGCACCCGTACTACGTGGTCACCGAGTTCGCCGCCAACGACGAAGCGCAGGAAGCGGCGGCGATGGCGGCCTTCGAGGACTGCATGGGCAACGGTTGGGTCAGCGACGGGGTGATCAGTGCCAGCGACGCCCAGGCCGCACAGCTGTGGCGCCTGCGCGAAGGCATCACCGAATCGCTGGCGCGCTACAAACCCTACAAGAACGACGTCTCGGTACGGATCTCGGCGATGCCGGCGTTCCTGGCCGAGACCCAGGCGCTGATCGGGCAAGCCTATCCGCACTTCGACGTGGTCTGGTTCGGCCACATCGGCGACGGCAACCTGCACATCAACGTGCTCAAGCCCGACGACACCAGTGACGCGGATTTCGTGGCGCAGTGCGAGCACGTCACCAAGCTGCTGGCGCAGGTGCTTGCGCGTTTCGATGGCAGCATCTCGGCTGAGCATGGTATCGGCCTGGTCAAGAAGGGCTACCTGGACAGCACCCGCGGCCCGGCCGAAATCGCGCTGATGAAGGCGGTCAAACGCGCGTTCGATCCCCAAGCGCGGCTGAATCCCGGCAAGCTGTTCGACGCCTGAGCCGGGCAAATCCTTCACGCACCCGTTACGCTCCACGCATCCTTACAACCGGCTTCGAACGATGACCCGTCCGCTTCTGCTGCTCGCCCTGCTGTCCCTGCCGCTGGCCGGCTTCGCTTCCAGCTTTGCCGGCACCTCGGCCGGTTCGGCCACCGGTGCTTCCTCCGGCTCCTCGGGCAGCAGCTCGGGTGATGACAAGGTGGTGCTGGCGGCGCGCGACGACGCTGCGGCGTTCGTCGCCAGCGACGGCCAGATCCGTGGCGCCCGCCTGCAGGCCGCGCTGGTCCACCTGCGTGAGCAGAGTGCCGCCGCACAGCAGCAGAGCGACCTGGAACTGGCCCGCGCGCTGCTGGCCCGTTGATCCGGGCTGCATGACCCCGGCGACATCGCGTTCTGTAGAGCCGAGCCATGCTCGGCTGAATGCCTGGCGCATGCGGATCGCAACAGCAGCCGAGCATGGCTCGGCTCTACAGAGAATTGGGCGGTGGAGCGCAGCCACGCATGGCGTGGCTCTACTGCTGATCGCCCACGTCGCGCACGCAGCTGATCGCCTGCAGCTGGACCCGGCAGGGTTAAGCCCTGCACAGCAGCAGGTGGCGACGCAGACCCTGGCCGACGTGCAGTCACTATTGCCGGACGGCCTGCTGGCTGCGTTGCCGGCGCAGGTACGGGTGCGCTGGACGGATGACCTGCCGGCCGATGTGCATGGCCGCACCTTCGCTGGCCATATCGCGTTGCGCCGGAGTCTGCTGGGCGACAGTGCGCCGGGCGCCCGTCGCGCACGCCGCAGCGCGCTGGTACACGAACTGACCCATGTTGGTGACCGTACGGGGGCGAACTGGTCACGCAGTGTGCGCTGGCGTGATCTGGCAGGATGGCAGCGCAAGCCCTGGCATCTGGGCCGTGGCGACAACGACTTCCGTGACCGCAGTCCCGATGCGTATGAACTGAAGGACCCGGCCGAGTACCTGGCAGTGAACGCCGAGCATTTCGTGCTCGACAGCGAGTTCGCCTGCCGGCGCCCGGCACTGGCGCAGTGGTACCAGGCCCATTTCGGAACGCCGCCATCGCTGCCGCAGTCGCACTGCGCGACCGCGTTGCCCTTGCTGCAGGCCGAATCGGAAGAGGGGGCGGCATCGCTGCTGCAGCTCGACCCCGCGCGTGTCTACGCCGTGGATTACCTGTTCGCCGAAGGCAGCGCACAGCCGATGAGCCGCTGGGGCCACAGCATGCTGCGATTGGTGATCTGCAGGCCCGGGCGCGCGCCGGGACCGGACTGCCGGCTGGATCTTGAATACCATCGCGTGCTGTCCTTCCGCGCGTTCGTGGGCGACGTACAGATATCCAACTGGCGCGGCTTGACCGGCGGCTACCCGTCGCGGCTGTTCGTGCTGCCGCTGCAGCAGGTGGTGGACGAGTACACCAAGGTCGAACTGCGCGGCCTGCAGTCGCTGCCATTGCGGCTGCAGCGCGATGAGATCGCCAGCCTGCTCGAGCGTACCGCCCAGGTGCACTGGAGCTATGACGGGCGCTATTACTTCGTCAGCAACAACTGTGCGGTGGAGACCGCCAAGCTGCTGCAGGCCGGCGTGCCGCGGCTGGGCGAGGCCGGGCTGGCCCAGCTGAGCCCGCGCGGCCTCAAGCGCCGGCTGGCGCGGCTGGGCATGCTCGACGAGCGGGTACTCACGGACCGCAACGCCGCGCAGTCACAGGGCTATTACTTCGCTTCCGCGCGCGACCACTACCAGCAGTTGTTCACAGTGGCGGCGACCCAGCTGAGCTTGCCCGCGCGCGATGTGCGCGGCTGGTTGAAGCTGCCGGCAGAACAACGGGCACCGTGGCTGCTGAAGGGCGACCTGCGCGCCAGTGCCGGCCTGCTGTTGCTGGAACAGGCCGCGCAGCGGCGTGCCGAGCTGCGGGCACGCGATGTGCTCAAGCGGCAGCTGCTGGCTGCTGCCAACAGCGCGGAAACCCGCAGCCTGCGCGGCCTGCTGGCGCAGAGTGGGCAGTGGTTGCGCCCGGGGACGCTGCTGCAGGACGGCGGCTATGGGTTGCCGCTGGGCGACGAGCAGGTACTGCTGTCTGCGGCCGTGGCCACTGCCAGTGCGCAGGCGGTACCGGCATGGCAGGCATTGCGTGTGCAGCTTCGCCAGCAGTTGCCGGCGCAGCAGCGTGAGGAAATGGATGCGATCGACGCCAATCTGGCCGCGCTGGGAGCACACCTGCGCACGCAGGCCGCTGGTCCGGCTACTGGCGCGGCAGTTCGATGACGAAACGGCTGCCGCCGCAGCTGCCGGGCGTGCAGCAGGCACGGCCACCATGTGCATCGGCGATGGCCTTGACCACCGCCAGGCCAAGCCCGCTGCCACCGCCCTGGCGCGAACGTGAGCCGTCGGCGCGCATGAACGGAGTGAAGATGTCGGCATGCAGTCCGGGATCGATGCCCGGGCCTTCATCCTCGATGGCCACCTGCACATGGCCCGGCGTGTCATGCACGGCGATCCGCACCTTGCCTGGGCTGGCATAGCGACGCGCGTTTTCCAGCAGCGCCAGCAGCGCCTGGCGCAGGCGCGTGGGATCACAGTGCGCGTTGTGTTCCTCGCGGCTGGTTTCCAGTTCCAGCACGAAGCCCGCAGCGCGGAACTGCGGGTCGACCAGCGTCATCACCGAATGCACCTCGGCCACCACGTCGGTGCGTGCGCGACGCACGTCCAGCCGCGCATTGTCGGACAGGCTCAGCACGCGCAGATCTTCGATCAGTCGCGACAGCCCTTCGACCTGGGCGAGCAGGCTGCGGAACTGCGACTCGTCCGGCTGGAACACGTCCTCAGCCAGTCCCTGCAGGCGGCCGCGCAGGATCGTCACCGGAGTACGCAGCTCATGTGCGATGGCCGCATGCCACATCGCGCGCTCGCTCTCCATGTGCTGCAGGCGGCGCGCCATCGCGTTGAAGTCCTCAACCAGCGTTGCCACTTCGCCCGGCGAATTCTCCTCGACGCTGGCGCGCGCCCCAAGGTCACCGCTGGCGAGCGCACGCACGCTGTCCACCAGCGAATTCAACGGCGACAGGATGCGGTGGGCGA
Organism: Stenotrophomonas maltophilia group sp. RNC7; assembly: GCF_030910085.1. Lineage (NCBI taxonomy): Bacteria > Pseudomonadati > Pseudomonadota > Gammaproteobacteria > Lysobacterales > Lysobacteraceae > Stenotrophomonas > Stenotrophomonas maltophilia group sp. RNC7. Next base: position 10,261 of record NZ_JAVFVN010000503.1, read on the forward strand.
GGCGGAACGAGGCGGCGATGGCCAGCGCCAGGCCGGTCAGGATCACGCCCACCATCCATGCCAGCTCCGGCCCGGTCGGCAGCCAGCTTTCCGGCTCTTCGGTACTTCCGGGGAAGAACTCGACCAGCACCGCGTACAGCAGCCACGACGACAGGATCATCATCACGATGACGCCAATCACCATCAGCGACATCGAGACGATGATGTGGCGGCTGAGCCCGGAACGGCGCAGTCGGGCCATCAGCGGTCAGCCATCAACCGGTAGCCGACGCCGCGCACACTGGCCGGAACATTGACCATGCCCACTTCGTCCAGCTTGCGGCGCAGCTTGCTGACATGGCTGTCGACAGTGCGCTCCAGCGCTTCGCTTTCCGGCAGGCATTCGTGCATCAGCTCGCTGCGGCTGAAGATGCGGGTCGGTGCCAGCGCCATGCAGTGCAGCAGCTTGAACTCGGTGAGCGTGAGCAGCACTTCGTGACTATAGCCTTCGCCCTCCACGTGCACGGCGTGGGTGGCCGAGTCGATCAGCAGCGGGCCGACGCGCAGCGCAGTGGGCGCGTCCACGCGCGAGGCGCGCAGCGTACGCCGCAGCACCGCGCGCACGCGCGCCGCCACCTCGGCCGGGTTGAACGGCTTGACCACGTAGTCGTCGGCACCCATGCGCAGCGCGGTCAGCTTGTCGAGGTCCTGGTCCAGCGCGGTCAGCATGATCACCGGCGTCTCACCACGCTGGCGCAGCTGGGTCAGCACGCTCCAGCCATCCAGGCGTGGCAGCTGTACATCGAGCAGGACCAGGTCGGGGCGGGCGCTGCGATGCAGGTCCAGTGCGCTATGGCCATCGGCCGCGCGCAGCGTGCGCAGTCCTTCGCGTTCCAGGTAGGCGCTGAGAATATCGGCGATCTCGGCCTCATCCTCGACGATCAGGACGAGGGCGGCGAGGGCGGGGGAGGCATGCATGCAGGGGCGGGGCCGTAAGGTGCTTGCCTCCATCGTATCTCCACAGTTCCTCCATCGAAACCCCATCATTGCCACGCACACTGCGCGCTTCAGAACCTATCCGCCGCCTGCGCGGCATTGTGCACAGCAATGAGAACCTTCAGGACACCGGTCGCGTTGATCGCGGCCCTCGCCCTGGCCATGACGGCCTGCTCCACCCCCGAAGCCACTCCCGAAGCCGCACCGCGTGTCAGCGTGGTCACCGTCGGCCCGCAGGTGGTGCAGCGTGACGACGAACTGCCCGGCCGCGTGGCCGCCGTGCGCACCGCGCAGATCCGTGCGCAGGTGGGCGGCATCGTGCAGCGCCGGCTGTTCGACCAGGGGGCCGAAGTGAGCGCCGGCCAGGCCCTGTTCCAGATCGACCCGGCCGCGTTCCGGGCCGATGTCGATTCGGCACTGGCTGCCCTGCAGCGCAGTGAGGCCGCGCTTGGCCGCAGCCGCGTGCAGTCGCAGCGCCTGCATGCGCTGGCCGCCGCGCAGGTGGTCAGCCAACAGCATCGCGACGACGCCAGCGCCGAGTACGAACAGGCCCGCGCCGCGGTCAACGAAGCGCGCGCGATCCTGTCCCGTCGCCAGCTCGATGTGCGTTACGCGACGGTCAGTGCGCCGATTGCTGGCCGTATCGACCAGGCGCTGGTGACCGAAGGTGCGCTGGTCGGCGCGGCCGATGCCGAGCCGATGGCGGTGGTGCAGCAGATCGACCAGGTCTACGTCGATGTGCGCCAACCGGCGGCGCAGCTGGAGTCGCTGCAGCGCAGTGCTGCCGGTGGCGGCGAGCTGCCGGTGACGATCATCGGTGCCAGCGGCAAGCCACTGCCCGAACGCGGCCAGCTGCTGTTCTCCGGCATCAATGTCGATGCGCGAACCGGTGATGTCATCCTGCGCATCCTGGTCGACAACCCGCAGCGGCAGCTGCTGCCCGGCATGTACGTGCGCGCGAGGGTGCCACGTGGCGCGCCCGCCAGTGCATTGACCGTGCCACAGCAGGCGGTGCTGCGCAGCGCCGGTGGCCAGGCCTATGCCTGGGTGATCGGCGCCGACGGCAAGGCGGTGATCCGCACGCTGGAAGTGGACGGCAGTGTCGATCACCAGTGGCTGGTGCGCACGGGCCTGAAGGCCGGCGAGAAGGTGGTGGTCGAAGGCCAGGAGCGCCTGCAGGAAGGCGTGGTGGTCGATGCGCGCGACTGGCAGCTGCCGGTCGCCAGCGCCGGTGCAGTGCAGGCCGGCAGCAAGGGCTGAGCCTTTCCGGGGCCGGTCCCTCCAGGGAAATCCAACATGGCACGTTTCTTCATCGATCGCCCGGTGTTCGCCTGGGTGCTGGCGATCTTCATCATCCTGGCCGGCGTGCTGGCGATCCCGCGGCTGGCGGTGGAGCGCTATCCAGCAGTCGCCCCGCCCAGCGTCAGCATCTATGCCAGCTACCCGGGTGCCAGCCCGCAGACGCTGAATGACGCCGTGGTTGGCCTGATCGAGCGCGAGCTGTCCAGCGTCAAGCACCTGCTGTACTTCGAGTCGTCGGTGGACACGTCCGGCGAAGCATCAATCACTGCCACCTTCAAGCCCGGCACCAATCCGGAGCTGGCGCAGGTGGACGTGCAGAACCGGATCAAGGCGATCGAACCGCGGCTGCCGCGCAGCGTGCGCCAGAACGGCCTGGCCGTGGAGGCCGCTGATTCCGGCTTCCTGATGCTGGTCGGCCTGCGTTCGCCCGATGCCAGCGTCAGCGAGGCCGCGCTGGGCGATTTCATGGCGCGCAACATCATCGAAGAGCTGCGCCGTATCGATGGCGTCGGCCGCGTGCAGTTGTTCGGTGCCGAGCAGGCGATGCGCGTGTGGCTGGACCCGACCCGGTTGACCGGCTACGGCTTGACCATGGGCGATGTGGCCGCCGCCATCGAGCAGCAGAACCTGGAGATTTCGCCAGGACGCATTGGTGATTCGCCGGGTGTTCCAGGCCAGCGCATCACCGTGCCGCTCAGTGCCGACGGCCAGTTGTCCACGCCGGAACAGTTCGCGGCGATCGTACTGCGTGCCGGCGCCGACGGTTCACGGGTGGTGCTGGGTGATGTCGCCCGCGTTGAGCTGGGCGCGCAGAGCTATGCCTGGGGCACCCGCGAGGACGGCCATCCAGCCACCGCCGCCGGCGTGCAGCTGCGCCCGGGCGCGAACGCGGTGCGTACCGCCGCGGCGGTGCGTGAGCGCATGGCTGAGCTGGCGCCGCTGCTGCCACGCGGGGTGGAAGCGAGCATCCCGTTCGACACCGCGCCGTTCGTGAAGATCTCGATCCAGAAGGTAGTGCAGACCCTGCTGGAGGCGATGCTGCTGGTGTTCGCGGTGATGTACCTGTTCCTGCAGAACTGGCGTTACACGCTGATCCCGGCGCTGGTCGCACCGATCGCGCTGCTGGGTACGTTCGCGGTGATGCTGGCGCTGGGCTTCTCGATCAACGTGCTGACCATGTTCGGCATGGTGCTGGCCATCGGCATCATCGTCGACGACGCGATCGTGGTGGTCGAGGGCGTGGAACGGATCATGGCCGAGGAGGGCCTGCCGCCGCGCGAGGCCACCATCAAGGCGATGCGTGAACTGACCGGCGCAGTGATCGGCATTACCCTGGTGCTGACCGCGGTGTTCATCCCGATGGCGTTCGCCAGCGGTTCGGTGGGCGCGATCTACCGCCAGTTCACCGTGGCGATGGCGGTGTCGATCCTGTTCTCGGCGCTGCTGGCCCTGAGCCTGACGCCGGCGCTGTGCGCGACCCTGCTGCGCCAGGCCAACCACGGCCATCACGGTCGCGGCGGGCTGTTCGGCGCCTTCAACCGGGGCTTCGAGCGGATGACCGGGCGTTACCAGCGTGGTGTGGCGACGGTGCTGCAGCGGAGCGGGCGGGTGATGGGCGTGTTCGCCGCACTGGTGGCGGCGTTGCTGCTGGGCCTGCACTGGCTGCCGGGCGCCTTCCTGCCGGAAGAAGACCAGGGCTATTTCATGACCTCGATCCAGCTGCCGGCCGAGGCGACGGCCGAGCGTACGCTGGCCGTGGTCGAAGCCTACGAACGGCACGTGGCCTCGCGTCCGGGCATCGGCTCCAACCAGTCGATCCTCGGCTACAGCTTTTCCGGTTCCGGCCCGAGTGCGGCGCTGACCTACACCATGCTGAAGGACTGGGGTGAGCGCGCAGGCGCAACCGCGGCCGGTGAGGTGGAGGCCGCGCAGCAGGCGATGGCCACGATTGCCGAGGGTGAGGTGATGAGCGTGATGCCGCCGGCCATCGACAGCCTGGGTCGTTCCTCCGGCTTCTCGCTGGCCCTGCAGGCGCGTACCGGGCAGGGCCAGGCCGAACTGCGCGCGGCCCTGCAGCAGCTGCTGAAGCTGGCCGAAGCCAGCCCGCTGCTGTCGGAGGTGCATGCCGATGGCCTGCCGGCCGGCACCAGCGTGCGGCTGGACATCGACCGGGCCAAGGCCGAGGCAATGGGCGTGGGCTTCGAGCAGATCAGCAGCACGCTGTCGGCAGCCATGGGCTCGCAGTACGTCAACGACTTCCCCAACAAGGGACGGCTGCAGCAGGTGATCCTGCAGGCCGATGCGCCGCACCGGATGGAGCTGGAAGACGTGCTGAAGCTGTACGTGCGCAACAGCGAGGGCGGCATGGTGGCGTTGTCCGAGCTGGTCACCCCGCACTGGACCGAAGCGCCGTTGCAGCTGCAACGCTATCTTGGCTTCCCGGCGCTGAACCTGTCCGGCGCCCCGGCCTCCGGCGTGTCGACCGGTCAGGCCATGGCGGAGATGGAGCGGCTGGCCGAAAAACTCCCGCCCGGCTTCGCCCTGCAGTGGACCAGCCAGTCGCTGCAGGAGCGTGAGTCGGGGGCGCAGGCGCCGTGGCTGCTGTTGTTGTCGATGCTGGTGGTGTTCCTGGTGCTTGCCGCGCTGTACGAGAGCTGGTCGATTCCGTTGGCGGTACTGCTGGTGGTGCCACTGGGCCTGCTCGGCGCGGTCGCCGCGGTGCTGTTGCGCGGCATGCCCAACGACGTGTTCTTCAAGGTCGGCATGATCACCGTGATCGGGCTGTCGGCGAAGAACGCGATCCTCATCGTCGAATTCGCGCGCCAGCTGCAGCAGCAGGGGCGCGGTTTGGTTGAAGCAGCGCTGGAGGCGGCGCGGCTGCGCCTGCGCCCGATCGTGATGACCTCGCTGGCGTTCGCGCTGGGCGTGGTGCCGCTGATGCTGGCGCAGGGCGCGTCGAAGGAAACCCAGCAGGCGATTGGAACCGGTGTGTTCGGCGGCATGGTCAGTGCGACCGTGCTGGCGGTGTTCTTCGTGCCGGTCTTCTATGTAGTGGTGCAGGGCGCGCGGCAGTGGATCGCGCAGCGCCTGCGCAGGCGCCGGCCGATGCCGGGAGGAACCGTGGATGGAACGGAACATCGTTGAAGATCTGCATGAGCAGCAGTTGCTGGCGCTGGAACAGCGCCTGTGCGCAGCGCTGCTGGAGAACAATCACGATGCGTTGAACGCGCTGGTATCGCCGGCCCTGTTCCTGATGGACGGCCACGGTGGCCGCATGCTCGATCTGCCGTGGCTGGGCGATTGGCTGGCCGGAGACCTGCAGGTACGAAGTCTGCAGCTGCACGCGGTGGAAACGCTGCTGTGTGGCCGTCTGGCGTTGCTGTCCAGCGACGTGCGGATGTCGGTGTGGCGGCAGGGCCGGGAGCGCGAACTGAAGCTGCGCCTGTTGCGGGTCTGGACCTGCAGTTCCGGCGGCAGTGGCGCGCAGCTGCTGTCGATGGCGGTGCTGGCCGCATGAGTGCGGTCAGGCCGTTTTCAGGCCCCGCTCACCCCGAGGTGGTAGGGTCGAGCATTCCTGTAGTGTCGACAAGGAGTCGAGCCATGCGTGTAGTACCCAGTCTGTTGGCAGCCTCCCTGGGGTTGGTCCTGGCCGCGTGCCAGCCGGCCCAGGCACCCGCGGCGGGCAGCAATGACGCCTCGCCCGCCACGCCGCAGCCGAGCGCCAACACGGAAGGCGGCAGCGAGACCGCCTACCAGTGTGGTGATCTGAGTGTGGGCGCGACCTTCAATGGCGAGGATGCTGCCACGCTGGTGATCGGCGAGCGTCGCTTCGCCATGACCTCCGAGCGCGCGGCATCCGGCGCCAAGTACAGCGATGGCCTTGGCAACAGCTTCTGGACCAAGGGCAGCGATGATGGCCTGCTTAGCCTGAAGGGCGAGCCGGATCGCGAGTGCCATGCGGTGGAAGCCACCGAAGGCGATGGCAGCGCCGGCAATGCCGCGTTCCGTGCCACCGGCAATGAACCCGGATGGCTTGCAGTCGTCGATGGCGATATGCCGGGCCTGCAGGTGGAAGTTGACTATGGCGAGCGCCGCTTTGACGTGGCCAAGCCAACCCAGGGCGCTGATGGATGGAGCGGGAAGGCGTCCGACGGCACCGACGTCAAGCTCAGCTTCCAGCGCACTACCTGCCAGGATGACATGAGCGGCGAGGCATTCGAGGCGAAGGTGATGTTGACCGTCGGTACCCGCCAGTACCACGGCTGCGGCAATTTCGGCGCGAAGCAGCCGTAGGCCCTCTGTAGAGCCGAGCCCACGCTCGGCTGCGTTGTGCTCTGCACAGGCACTGCAGCCGAGCGCGGGCTCGGCTCTACACAACTGCTGTCAGCGATGCGCTGCTTGCTGCCTGCGGCGAACTTGCCGCAGGCAGTGATCGGCAGGCGATCGGCGCAGGATGCTTAGTCGGCACGGCCGGCGAATTCGCCGGTGGCGGTGTTCACCAGCACGCGCTCGCCGTTGACGATGTACTCCGGCACCATGATCTCGATGCCGGTGTTGAGCTTGGCCGGCTTCGGGCGCTTGGTGGCGGTGCCACCCTTCAGTTCCGGCGGCGTCTCGATCACTTCCAGCACCACGGAGGCCGGCAGCTGGATCGCCACCGGCTGCTCGTCGATCACCTGCACGTAGATGCCGGTCAGGCCGTCGGTGATGTAACCGGCGTCATCGCCGATCACGTCCGCATCCAGGGTGTACGGGGTGTAGTCCTCGTCATCCAGGAACACGAAGGCATCGCCGTCCTTGTACGAATAGGTGGACTGGCGGCGCAGCAGTTCGACCTCGACCAGGTTGTCGTCGGCATCGAAGCTGGCGTCGAGCTTGTTGCCGCCCGGCACGCTGTACATGATGAAGCGGAAGCGGACGTTGCCGCCGCGACCCTGCGGCGAGCTGCGCTCGATGTCGCGGATCTGGTACACGCCGTTGTTGTACTCGACGACGTTGCCCTTCTTGATGTCGTTGGCTTTCATGGTGATCTAGGTCGTTGGGGGAGGGCGCCGTCCCGGCGCCCGTGGGGAATCACTTCGGAGCGAGGCGGGTAGCGCCGTCCAGGCGGATGGTCTCGCCGTTGAGGTAGGTGTTTCCGAGGATGAAGCCGACCAGGCTGGCGAAGTCTTCCGGCTTGCCCAGGCGCGACGGGAACGGAATCGAGGCGGCCAGCGACTGCTGCACGGCTTCGGGCATGCCGTCCACCATCGGCGTCCAGAACACGCCGGGAGCAATCGTATTGACGCGGATGCCGAAGCGCGACAGTTCGCGTGCCATCGGCAGCGTCATCGACACCACGCCGCCCTTGCTGGCGGCATAGGCGGCCTGGCCGATCTGGCCTTCATAGGCAGCGATGCTGGCGGTGTTGATGATCACCCCGCGCTCGCCATCGATGCCGGCCTCGTTGTGCTGCATGCGGTTGGCCGCGGCCTTGGCGACATTGAAGCTGCCGACCAGATTGACCATCACCGTGCCCTGGAAGCCGGCCAGCGGCATCGGGCCGTCCTTGCCCAGCACGCGGCCGGCGCCGAGGATGCCGGCACAGTTCATCGCTACGTTCAGGCCGCCGAGGAAATCGTGGGCCTGGTCGATGGCCGCAGCCACGGCGGCCTCATCGCTGACGTTGACGTTGAAATAGCGGGCGTTGTCGGCACCCAGCCCGGCAACGGCGGCGGCGCCCTTGGCGTCGTTGAGGTCAAACAGGGCCACCTTGCCGCCCTGGGCGACGAGGTGCTGGGCCACGGCCAGGCCGAGGCCGGAGACGCCACCAGTGATCACGGCACGTACGGAAGACAACTGCATTGAACGGTCCTGCAGGTTCGAGAACCGCCGATTCTAACGGAAGCTGCGACCGTCGCTGTTGTGCACTGCGCCGCCGCAGCAGGGCGGCGCAGTGCGGCGGTCAACCTGCGGCGGCCAGCGCCTGCCCGGTGCGGCTGGCGGTGGCGCGACCGAGCAGGCCTGCCAGCCAGCGACCGGTTTCGGCCAGTGCCGGCAGGTCCACGCCGCTGTCCAGGCCCAGGCCCTGCAGCAGGTAGACCACGTCTTCGCTGGCCACATTGCCGCTGGCGCCCTTCGCATACGGGCAGCCACCGGCGCCGGAGACAGCACTGTCGACCACGCGCACGCCTTCTTCCAGGCAGGTGGCGATGTTGGCGATGGCCTGGCCGTAGGTGTCGTGGAAGTGCACGGCCAATGCGTCCATCGGAATCTCGGCCGCCACCGCCTGCAGCATCGCCCGTGCCTTGCGCGGGGTGCCGACGCCGATGGTGTCGCCCAGCGAGATTTCGTAACAGCCCATCTGGTGCAGCGCGCGCGCTACCCGCACCACGTCGGCCAGCGGCACCTCGCCCTGGTAGGGGCAGCCGAGCACGGTGGAGACGTAGCCGCGCACGCGCACGCCATCGGCGGCGGCGCGGCGCAGGATGGGCTCGAACCGGGCGAGCGACTCGTCGATGCCGGCATTGGTATTGGTGCGGTTGAACGCCTCGGACGCGGCAGTGAACACCGCCACCTCCTCGACGCCGACCGCACGGGCGCGGTCGTAGCCCTGTTCGTTCGGTACCAGCACCGGGTAGTGGACACCCGGCCTGCGCTGGATGCCGGCATAGACCTCGGCGGCGTCGGCCAGTTGCGGGATCCACTTCGGGCTGACGAAGCTGGTCGCCTCGATGCTGCGCAGGCCGGTGGCCGACAGGCGGTTGATCAGTTCGATCTTGTCGGCGGTGGACACCGACTGCTTTTCGTTCTGCAGGCCGTCACGCGGACCGACCTCGACGATGCGGACGTAATCGCTCATGCGGCTGCCCCATCGGCGGGGCGGTGGCAGACCGCTTCGATGTTGTTGCCGTCCGGGTCGAGCACGAAGGCCGCGTAGTAATCCGGGTGATACCACGGGCGCAGGCCCGGCGCGCCGTTGTCGCGGCCGCCGGCGGCGAGCGCGGCGGCATGGAAGGCATCCACCTGCGCACGGCTGGCGCAGGCGAAGGCCACGTGTACGCCGTGACTGGCGGTGCCGCCATTGCCGAGCCAGAAGAACGGCTTGCCGTCGCTGCCGAAGCCGACGTGGTCGTGGTCGCCGGTCTGTTCGGCGCTCACTTCCATCACCACGCCGATCTGCAGCGGAGCCAGTGCCTGCAGGAAGAAGGTCCTGCTGCGCGCCAGGTCGGCGCTGGTCAAACCAAGATGATCGAGCATGTTCAGGCTTCCGTGACCCAGTGGGGGGCGCGCTTGTCGAGGAAGGCGCCCAGGCCTTCCTGGCCTTCGGCCGAGACCCGCAGGCGCGCGATCAGGGCCGCATTATCGCGATCCAGTGCGTCGCGGTCATGGCTGTCGCGGACCTGCCGCACCAGCTGCTTGGCGGTGGACGAGGCGATCGGGCCGGCCTTGTCGAGCAGGGCCAGCTGGCGTTCCAGCGCCTCGTCCAGGCGCTCGGGTTCGACCAGTTGATGGACCAGGCCGATGCGCAGCGCGGTGTCGGCATCGAAGTGCTCGCCGGTGGCGAACCAGCGACGGGCCTGGCGCGGGCCGATGGCCTCGATCACGTAGGGCGAGATGACGGCGGGCAGCAGGCCCAGGCGGCTTTCGGTCAGGCCGAAGCGGGCCGCAGTGCTGGCGATGGCAATGTCGCAGCAGGCAACCAGGCCGACGCCGCCACCGAAGGCCGCGCCGTGGACCCGGGCCAGGGTCGGCTTGGGCAGCTCGTCCAGGGTGCGCATCAGCCGCGCCAGGGCAAGCGAGTCCTCGCGGTTGTCGGCCTCGCTGGCGGCGGCCATGCCGCGCATCCACTGCATGTCGGCACCGGCCGAGAAGGAAGCGCCGTGACCGGCGACCACCACGGCCCGGACCGAATCATCGCCGCCGGCGGCTTCCAGTGCGGCAGTCAGCCGGGCGATCAGGCTGGCGTCAAAGGCGTTGTGCAGCTCCGGCCGGTTCAGCCAGAGGGTGAGGACAGCGCCACGGCGCTCGATCTGCAAAGCATCGTTCATGGGATTCCAGGGTCACTCCATACCTGTATGGATCATAGCGGGCCATTGGTCATGGGCCATGACGCGACGCGGGAATGTTAGAATCGAGAACCATTTACATCCAGCAGAGAACACGCTAGATGACGCTGTCCGAACTGCCGCTGCACACCTCGGCCGTGGTCGAGTCCGTGCAGGACCTGCATGCCAACGATGCCATTGCCCGTCGCCTGCGCGAGCTGGGTTTCGTGAATGGCGAGGAAGTACGCCTGGTGGCCAAGGGCCCGGTGGGGGGCGAGCCGCTGCTGGTGCAGGTCGGGTTCACCCGGTTCGCGCTGCGGATCAGTGAAGCCAAGCGCGTCGTAGTCGACGCCGTCAGTCAGGAACGACGCGCATGACCGCCACCGTCTCCGCCTCACCGCTGCGCATCGCGCTGGTCGGCAACCCCAACAGCGGCAAGACCGCGCTGTTCAACCAGCTGACCGGCAGCCGGCAGAAGGTCGCCAACTACACCGGCGTCACGGTAGAGCGCAAGGAAGGCCGCCTGCGTGCGCCGTCCGGCCGCGAATTCGCCGTGCTCGACCTGCCGGGTGCCTACAGCCTGCATCCGGCCAGCCTGGACGAGGCGATCACCCGTGACCTGTGCCGGGGCTTCTACCCGGGCGAAGCTGCGCCGGACGTGCTGCTGTGCGTGATCGACGCCACCAACCTGCGCCTGCACCTGCGCTTCGCGCTGGAGCTGCGTGAGCTGGGCAAGCCGATGGTGGTCGCCCTGAACATGGTCGATGCGGCCCAGCGCCGTGGCATCCAGGTGGACGTGGCAGCGCTGGAGCGCGAGCTGGGCGTACCGGTGGTGGAGACCGTGGCGGTGCGCAAGCAGGGTGCCAAGGCCCTGGTCGAGCGCCTCGATGCGATGGTGCCGCACCTGGATGCGCCGGTGCCGGGCCCGGAAGGTGGCATCGACTACCACGCCAAGGTGCGCGAGATCCTGTCGGTCGCCGTGCGGATGCCGGCGCGGACCGCGAAGATCGACGACGCGCTGGACCGCTGGCTGCTGCACCCGGTGTTCGGGCTGATCAGCCTTGCGGTGGTGATGTTCCTGATCTTCCAGGCGGTGTATGCCTGGGCGACGCCGTTGATGGATGGCATCGAGGCTGGCTTCGCCTGGCTCGGTGCTCTCGTTGGCAGCGTGTTGCCGGAGGGGCCGTTGGCCAGCCTGCTGACCGACGGCATCATCGCCGGCGTCGGTGGCGTGGTGGTGTTCCTGCCGCAGATCCTGATCCTGTTCTTCTTCATCCTCGTGCTGGAGGAATCCGGCTACCTGCCGCGTGCGGCGTTCCTGCTCGACCGCATGATGGCCGCCGCCGGCCTGTCCGGCCGCTCGTTCATCCCGCTGCTGTCCAGCTTCGCCTGCGCGGTGCCGGGCATCATGTCCACGCGCAGCATCCAGGACCCGCGTGACCGCCTGGCCACCATCCTGGTCGCACCGCTGATGACCTGCTCGGCGCGCCTGCCGGTGTACGCCCTGCTGATCGGTGCGTTCATTCCGCAGAAGACGGTGTGGGGGGTATTCAACCAGCAGGGCCTGGTCCTGTTCGGCCTGTACGCCGCCGGCATCCTCAGTGCGCTGGCGATGTCGTGGATCATGAAGAAGTGGCGCCGCGACAAGAGCGAGCATCCGCTGATGCTGGAACTGCCGTCGTACCGCCTGCCACATGTGCGTGACCTGGCGGTGGGCCTGTATGAGCGCGGCATGATCTTCCTCAAGCGTGTCGGTGGCATCATCCTGGCGCTGACCATCCTGCTGTGGGTGCTGCTGTCGTTCCCGGCGGCACCAGTGGATGCCACGATGCCGGCCATCGACTACAGCTACGCCGGCCGGATCGGCCATGCGATGGCGGTGTTCTTCGCACCGCTGGGCTTCAACTGGCAGATCTGCATCGCGCTGATTCCGGGCCTGGCCGCGCGTGAGGTGGCGGTGTCGTCGCTGGCCACCGTGTATGCGCTGTCGGCCGCCGATGACGATGCCGCCAGCCAGGCGCTGACCCCGCTGATCAGCGATGGCTGGTCGCTGGCCACGGCCCTGTCGCTGCTGGTCTGGTACATCTACGCCCCGATGTGCATCTCGACGCTGGCGACCATCAAGCGCGAGACCAACTCCTGGAAGCAGATGGGCTTTGCCGCGTTCTACCTGTTTGCCGCGGCTTACGTGGCCGCGCTGATCACCTATCAGGTGACCAAGGCGCTGGGAGGCGGCTGATGGATACCGGGCTGCTGATCCAGTACCTGATCATCGCGGTGGCCGTGCTGGTCAGTGCCTGGGTGGTACTGAAGAAGCAGTTCCCGGGTACCGTGCGCACGCTGCGCGGGGCCTTGGCGCTGGCCCTGCTGAAGCCGGGTCGCGCGGCCTGGCTGCAGGCGCTGGGGCGGAAGATCGCGCCGCCGGCCAGCGGTGGTGGCGGTGCCTGTGGGGGGTGCGACAGCTGCGGGCCGACCAAGAAGTAGCGTCCAGCCATGCTGGACCGCGGCTGTCCGGAGGGTGCGAACTTTCGACCCGCACGCTTTCCAGGGTTCAGACCTCTCTGCGGATGATCGCGCGGAAGTTCCCGTCCTGATTCAATCGCCGCACCGATTCGCGGTTTCCATGGGCTGCTGCGAAACCCGCCACGTCGGCCAGGGCATCGAGCAGCAGGGCCTTCAACGCGTCGCGGTTGCCGGCCTCCAGCAGATCTTCAAGGTCCTGCTGGATGAAGGTCCGGCGCAGGCCTGGCGTTTCTTCGATCCGCCAGTCGACATGGGGCGTGGGAATGCTGGAGCGGTACCGGAAAGCCGTTTCAAGATCGTCAGGCGCGAGGGGATACGCGAGCAGCTCTGGAAAGTAGAGTCCAGCATTCACATAGAAGCCCCGGCTTTCGCTGGCGCGCTGGTGATTAACGACAAGCAGGGCGGCATCCAGCAAGCGGTAGCGCGTGGTCGATGTCCCGGCATAACCGGTCTTCCTGGCGCATTTGCTGAAGACGGTCGAGGATTTCATGGGTTTTGCCCGGGCTGAGGGAAGGGCAACAGACTTGAAGGGGAGCGTTGCCGCGTCCAGTGGCAAACCCGTCACCGCAGAGGCAAGCAGCATCGCAGCGATGGCGCTTGCCGGAGCGGGCGTGCTGCCGCTAGCCTGCAGGCATGAACCAGACTCCCCTGCGATTGCTCATTCACGGTGCCTCCGGGCGCATGGGCCAAGCCCTGCTGCGGCTGGCCGCCGAACATTCCGAAACCCTGCAGATCGTGGCCGCCGTGACCGGTCGCGCGCCGGCCCAGCGCGTAATCGACGGTGTGCCGTTCTTCGCGGCCAGCGAACTGCCCGGTGCGCCGGTGTTCGACGTGGCCATTGACTTCAGCCTGCCGGAGGGCTTCGACCCGCTGCTGGCGCTGTGCGTGGATCGCGGGGCAGGGCTGGTGTCGGGTACCACCGGTATTTCCAGCACGCAGCGCCAGGCGTTGGATGCGGCAGCGGCGAAGATCCCGCTGGTCTGGGCCTCGAACTTCAGCCTGGGCGTGGCGGTACTGGACGAGCTGGTCGAGCGCGCGGCACAGGCGCTGGCTGGCTGGGACTGCGACATCGTCGAATCGCACCACACCCAGAAGAAGGACGCGCCATCGGGCACTGCACTGACCCTGGGCGCGGCCGCCAAGCGGGGCGGGGCGGAGCCGCATTACGCCAGCCTGCGCGCCGGCGACATCGTCGGCGAGCACCTGGTGCAGTTCACCGGGCTGGGCGAGCGCATCGAGCTGGTACACCGGGCCACCAACCGCGACATCTTCGCCCGCGGCGCCCTGTTCGCCGCCCGCCAGCTGCAGGGCCGAGCCCCGGGCAGCTACCGGGTGCGCGATCTGCTGGACGGGCCGCGTTAACCGGTAGCGCCGGGCCGTGCCCGGCGTCGGTGTCGGTTCCGCCGGGCATGGCCCGGCGCTACCAGCGGGCGCCGCATACGCCGCCGGATCGAAATGAATGCGCAATCGCCTGTTCATGAAGCGCGATAACCGCTGGCGCGAGCGCCCCGGCAGCGCTACAATTCGCACTCGCCGAATCACGAAAGCCGGACCGGTCCCAGACCGTACGTCCGCGCTTTTTTGCAACCGGATTTCCGTGAAGCGCAGGCGTGACTTCGGCAGCCCCCTCGGTAGCCAAAGTGAGATTCCCGTGACCCAAGCCGCAATCCTCGTCCTCGAAGACGGCACCGTATTCGAGGGCGAATCCGTAGGCGCGCCCGGCCTGTCCGTCGGTGAAGTGGTGTTCAACACCGCCATGACCGGCTATCAGGAAGTGTTGACCGACCCGTCCTACGCCCGGCAGATGGTCACGCTGACCTATCCGCATATCGGCAACACCGGCATGACCGACCAGGACGATGAAGCGTCCAAGGTGTGGTCGGCCGGCCTGATCGTGCGCGACGTTCCGCGCCGTCCCAGCAACTGGCGCAGCCAGGTGTCGCTGCAGGACTGGCTGATCCAGCGTGGCGTGGTCGCCATCGCCGGCATCGACACCCGCAAGCTGACCCGCATCCTGCGCGAGAAGGGCGCGCAGAACGGTGCGCTGATGGCCGGCGACATCGACGTGGAAAAGGCACTGGAAGCCGCCCGCAAGTTCCCGGGGCTGAAGGGCATGGATCTGGCCAAGGTCGTCACTACCGAGAAGACCTACACCTGGACCGAGGGCCAGCTGGACCTGGATGCCAACGCCTTCGTCAGCGTGCCGGCCCGGTTCAAGGTCGTGGCCTACGACTTCGGCGTGAAGACCAACATCCTGCGCATGCTGGCCGAGCGCGGTTGCGAAGTGACCGTGGTGCCGGCGCAGACCCCGGCCGCCGAAGTGCTGGCGCTGAAGCCGGACGGCGTGTTCCTGTCCAACGGCCCGGGTGACCCGGAACCGTGCGACTACGCCATCGAAGCGATCAGGACCTTCATCGACGTGAAGATCCCGACCTTCGGCATCTGCCTGGGCCACCAGCTGCTCGGCCTGGCCTCGGGCGCGCAGACCATGAAGATGGGCCACGGCCACCACGGTGCCAACCACCCGGTGCAGGACCTGGACAGCGGCCGGGTGATGATCACCTCGCAGAACCACGGTTTCGCGATCGACGAAGCAACCCTGCCGCCGACCCTGCGCGTGACCCACCGTTCGCTGTTCGACGGCACCAACCAGGGCGTCGCCCGCACCGACGTGCCGGCGTTCTCGTTCCAGGGCCACCCGGAAGCATCGCCGGGCCCGCACGACGTCGGTCCGCTGTTCGACCGTTTCGTGGCGCTGATGGAGCAGGCCAAGGCGTGATCAGTACGCCGCCGGCCCCCCGGTGGCGTCGCGATGGACCGTAAACCCCGCATCGCTGCTGCCACTGGCGCGGCGCTGCGGATCAAGATTCCTGATCGACAGCGTGCGATCACTCCCCCTTGTCACGCTGTACTGACTTAGAGAAGAAAATGCCCAAGCGCACTGACCTCAAGACCATCCTCATCATCGGTGCTGGCCCGATCGTCATCGGCCAGGCCTGCGAGTTCGACTACTCCGGTGCCCAGGCCTGCAAGGCCCTGCGTGACGAGGGTTACCGCGTGGTGCTGGTCAACAGCAACCCGGCCACGATCATGACCGACCCGGAGATGGCCGACGCCGTCTACATCGAGCCGATCAACTGGCAGACGGTCGAGAAGATCATCGCCAAGGAAAAGCCCGATGCGCTGCTGCCGACCATGGGTGGCCAGACCGCGCTGAACTGCGCGCTGGACCTGGCCGACCACGGCGTGCTGGAGAAGTACAACGTCGAGCTGATCGGTGCCAAGCGCGAAGCGATCCGCATGGCCGAAGACCGCGAGCTGTTCCGCGTGGCCATGGGTGAGATCGGCCTGGAGTGCCCGACCGCCGCCGTCGCCCACACCCTGGACGAAGCGCTGGAAATCCAGACCCGCGTCGGCTATCCGACCATCATCCGCCCCAGCTTCACCCTGGGCGGCAGCGGTGGCGGCATCGCCTACAACCGCGAAGAGCTGGTCGAGATCGTCAGCCGCGGCCTGGAGCTGTCGCCGACCACCGAAGTGCTGGTGGAAGAGTCGGTGCTGGGCTGGAAGGAATTCGAGATGGAAGTGGTCCGCGATACCGCGGACAACTGCATCATCGTCTGCTCGATCGAGAACCTGGACCCGATGGGCGTGCACACCGGTGACTCGATCACCGTGGCGCCGGCGCAGACCCTGACCGACAAGGAGTACCAGCGCCTGCGCGATGCCTCCATCGCCGTGCTGCGCAAGATCGGCGTCGATACCGGTGGCTCGAACGTGCAGTTCGGCATCAACCCGAAGACCGGCCGCGTGGTCGTCATCGAGATGAACCCGCGCGTGTCGCGTTCGTCGGCGCTGGCTTCCAAGGCCACCGGCTTCCCGATCGCCAAGGTCGCCGCCAAGCTGGCCGTGGGCTACACCCTGGACGAACTGAAGAACGAAATCACCGGCGGCCTGACCCCGGCCTCGTTCGAGCCGTCCATCGACTACGTCGTCACCAAGATCCCGCGCTTCGCCTTCGAGAAGTTCCCGGCCGCCGATGCCCGCCTGACCACCCAGATGAAGTCGGTGGGCGAGGTGATGGCGATGGGCCGCACCTTCCAGGAGTCGGTGCAGAAGGCCCTGCGTGGCCTGGAAACCGGCAAGGTCGGCTTCGACCCGACCGGTCTGGACCTGGGCAACGAAGACGACCTGCAGACCCTGCGTCGCGAGCTGAAGGCGCCGGGCCCGGAGCGCCTGTTCTATGTGGCCGATGCGTTCCGCGCCGGCATGAGTGTGGAAGAGATCTACGCACTGTCATTCATCGATCACTGGTTCCTGGACCAGATCGAGGAAATCATCGCGGCGGAAGGCGAAGTCGCCGCCGGTGGCATCGATGCGCTGGATGCCGCACGCCTGCGCAAGCTGAAGCGCGCTGGCTTCTCCGACGCGCGCCTGGCGCAGCTGACCGGCACCAACGTAGCCGCCATCCGCGCGCTGCGTCGTGCGCACAAGGTGCGCCCGGTCTACAAGCGCGTGGACTCCTGTGCCGGTGAGTTCTCCACCGGCACCGCCTACCTGTACTCGACCTACGAGGACGAGTGCGAGGCCGCGCCGAGCAACCGCGACAAGATCATGATCCTGGGCGGTGGCCCGAACCGCATCGGCCAGGGCATCGAGTTCGACTACTGCTGCGTGCACGCGGCGCTGGCGCTGCGCGAGGATGGCTATGAAACCATCATGGTCAACTGCAACCCGGAAACCGTGTCGACCGACTACGACACCTCCGACCGCCTGTACTTCGAGCCGCTGACCCTGGAAGACGTGCTGGAGATCGTCGAACTGGAACAGCCGAAGGGCGTGATCGTGCAGTACGGCGGCCAGACCCCGCTGAAGCTGGCGCGCGCGCTGGAAGCCAACGGCGTGCCGGTGATCGGCACCAGCCCGGACTCGATCGACCTGGCCGAAGACCGCGAGCGCTTCCAGCAGCTGGTCGACAGGCTGGGGCTGAAGCAGCCGCCGAACCGCATCGCCCGCAATGATCAGGAGGCCCTGCTGCTGGCCCGCGAGATCGGCTACCCGCTGGTGGTGCGCCCGAGCTACGTGCTGGGCGGCCGTGCCATGGAAATCGTCTACGGCGAAGCCGACCTGGCCCGCTACGTGCGCGACGCGGTGAAGGTGTCCAACGATTCGCCGGTGCTGCTGGACCGCTTCCTCGACAACGCGGTGGAGTGCGATGTCGACATCATCGCCGACAAGGATGGCAACGTCCTGATCGGTGGCGTGATGGAGCACATCGAAGAAGCCGGCGTGCACTCGGGCGATTCCTCGTGCTCGCTGCCGCCGTACTCGCTGTCGGCTGAAACCCAGGCCGAGCTGCGCCGCCAGGTGGTGGAGCTGGCCAAGGCCCTGAACGTGGTCGGCCTGATGAATACCCAGTTCGCGATCCAGACCAGTGACGAAGGTGCCGACACCATCTACCTGCTGGAAGTGAACCCGCGTGCCTCGCGCACCGTGCCGTTCGTGTCCAAGGCCACCGGCATGCCGCTGGCGAAGATCGCTGCCCGTTGCATGGCGGGCAAGAGCCTGGCCGAGCAGGGCGCAACCAAGGAAATCGTGCCGGACTATTACTCGGTGAAGGAAGCGATCTTCCCGTTCGCCAAGTTCCAGGGCGTCGATCCGATCCTGGGGCCGGAGATGCGCTCCACCGGCGAGGTGATGGGCGTCGGCCGCACCTTCAACGCCGCCTTCGCGCGTGCGCAGGAAGCCGGCGGCATCAAGGCGCCGCCGGTCGGCAAGGCCTTCGTTTCGGTGCGTGATCCGGACAAGAAGCGCGTGCTGCCGGTGGCCAAGGCACTGCTGGCGCGTGGCTACAGCCTGGTTGCCACCCGTGGCACCGCTGCGTGGCTGCAGCAGCACGGCATGGACTGCGAGATCATCAACAAGGTGGTGGAAGGCCGTCCGCACATCGTCGACTCGATCAAGAACGGCGAGATCGTCTACATCGTCAACACGACCGAAGGTCGTTCGGCGATCAACGACTCGTTCTCGATCCGTCGCGAGGCGCTGCAGCATCGCGTCACCTACTCGACCACCATTGCCGGCGCCAAGGCGCTGGTGGATTCACTGGAATTCCGCGGCACCGGCCCCGTCTGGTCGCTGCAGGAGCTGCACAAGGAGTTGAATGCATGAGAGCCCCGATCACGATGAAGGGCGCGCAGAAGCTGCGCGACGAACTGGATCACCTGAAGTCGGTCAAGCGCCCGAAGGTGATCGCCGCCATCGCCGAAGCACGTGAGCATGGCGACCTGAAGGAGAACGCCGAGTACCACGCCGCGCGCGAAGAACAGGGCTTCATCGAAGGCCGCATCAAGCAGCTGGAGGGCGAGCTGTCGCACGCCGAGATCATCGACGTGAGCAAGCTCAATGCCGGCTCCAAGGTGGTGTTCGGCGCCAGCGTGACCCTGGCCGACGTGGAAACCGACGAAGAGAAGAAGTACCAGATCGTCGGTGACCTGGAGGCGGACATCAAGCAGGGCCTGATCGCGATTTCCTCGCCGGTGGCGCGTGCGATGATCGGCAAGCTGGAAGGTGATTCGATCGTGATCGACGCCCCGGCCGGCCAACGCGAGTACGAGATCGTCAGCGTCAGCTACGTGGACTGACCACGTGGCGACGGCGACCCTGCTGTTGCCGGCACGCAGCCGCTTTGCCGCGGCTGCGCTGCCGGACGATGTGGCACGTGCGCTCGGCCGTGCCACCACGGTGCAGGTCGCGCCGGGCGAACGCGCGCAGCTGACACGCCATTTCTCGGTTGCCGCGTCGCACTGGCCGGTGGCCGCGTTGACCCGCCAGCGCGACGTCGGCGATGCCGCCGGCGCCAGCTGGCTGCGTGCCGATCCAGCCTGCATGGTGCCGGACATGCACGGCGCGCGGATGATGGCCTACGGCGAAACGCTGCGGCCGACGCTGGCCGATTGCCTGGCGTTGCTGCCGGTGTTGCAGCCGTTGTTCGCCGACGCCGGCTTTGTGCTTGACGCACCCGATCCTTCGCGCTGGTACCTGCGGCTGCCGATCGACAGCGAGCTGCCGGACTTCGACAGCCCCGACGAGGTGCTGGGTGATGACCTGTTCTCGCACCTGCCGGAAGGGCAGGGCGGCCGTCGATGGCGGGCGCTGATGACCGAGGCACAGGTGCTGCTGCACAACCATTCCTGGAACCAGCAGCGTGCCGCGCAGGGACAGCAGCCGATCAACTCGCTGTGGTTCTGGGGCGGTGGCGTGATGCCGGTGTCGGTCAGCACCCCGCACGCGCAGGTGCGCAGCCGCGACGCGCTGCTGCAGGGCCTGGCCCTGGCGGCTGGTGTGGCCGTGGACGGCGAGCAGGCCGTGGATGCACTGGTTGACCTGCGCCAGCTGCGCTCTCTGCAGCAGCTCGGCAATGATGCGATCCGGCCGCTGCTGGCCGCGCTCAAGCGTGGCGAACTGCAGCGGCTGGTGCTGGATTTCGAGGACGGCCTGCAGTTCCAGCTGGACCGTGGCCAGCGCTGGCAGTTCTGGAAGAAGCCGCGCCAGCTGCACGACTGACCGGGGTCGGATCCGTTTTCCATCGGAAAACGGCGTTGACCCCGATGTTTGCCGGGGTTGCCGGCCAGCGGGCGGCACTATCGCAGATAGCGGCGCCTCAACGGACCTCGCTGACCACCGTCGGCAGCTGCCAATGACCACCCGCCACGCCGCGGCACTGCCCGGTGGTGAACTCGCCGCTCTTCACGAATCGCGCGCTATCCCAGGCCCAGTCGTGGCCGGAGAAGCAGTCACCGATGCCGCGTCCACGGAAGCGCCCGCGCAGCGTCGCGTCATCGCGATCAAAGTCCTCCGCGTTGGAGGTCACGAACTTCGCCTGGTACGGCGCCCTGTCCTGCACTACCCAGTAGCCGCTGCTGAAGTTGTAGGCACCCATGAAGCAGCTGGTGCTTGCCAGCACATGCTGGGCGTCCAGTCGCTGGATCTCGATCTCGTCTGTCCCGCCCTCGCTCAGGCGGGCGCACTCATCCGGCTTCGGCAGGCTGGCGATCAGTGCCTTGCGCAGGCCCGGTGCGTTCGCCAGTGCCGCGTCCGAGGCGCGCGGTGCTACCAGCGTGCCGCGCATGATCACTGGCACCGGCAACGCCGCAGGTACGCTCGTTTCGGGCTTGTCGCCACGCCGCACCAGCGCCCCCGGCGTGTCCAGCCGGCCCTGGGCCTCGTCCATCTTCAGTAGTACGGCCGCCGCACCGCGGTCGGAGATCGGCCACGCCTTGCCCTCGCCGTCGATGATCTCGATGCGTGCCTCGCGCGGCAGTACGGCGACCAGTGCATCGGTCTGTGCCTGCTGCAACAACACTTTGTCCCCGTCGCCGGTGTCGCGCACCGGGCCCAGGTCCTTGCCGTTCAGGTGCAGGCGCAGCGCCCCGGTCGGCGTCGGGCTTTCGCCATCCTCGCCATTGCGCAGCCGCGCGAGCACCTTCGTACCCGGGCCGCCGGCGCGCTCCAGCATCAGGCTGAGCAGGTTGCCCGCAGCTTGCGGGCTGTAGCCAGCCGCGCGGCAGGTGCGGGTGTTGTCACAGGCCAGCGACCAGTCGTTGTGTTCGAATTCGACCCCGGGCCTGGGCTCAGGCGTCGCGGAGTGGGCGGCCGAGGCCACGGTGAGTGCCATCAGCGCGGTCAGCAGGGTGCGGGTCATGGATGGAAGTCCGTTCCAGGGCAGGCAAGCATGGAAGATGCGGTCGTGAAATCCAAATGCTGCTGGCCGAAGAGCCAAGGGGCCTCGTCAGCAGCGGCAGCCGACCGGGGGAGCGGTGCACGTTATGATGTGCGGGTCTTTTGTAACCGGCGATGCCGATGTCCCTTGCCGCCGATGCTGCGCAGCCGCCCTCTGATACACCGCTGATCCGCCGCCGCGATGCGGTCGTGCCCGGCAGCTGGCCAGAGGGCACGCTGCCATTGCTGGCGCGACTCTATGCCAGCCGCGGTGCGGGAACGCCAGAGCTGGCGCTGCCGAAACTGGGCAGCCTCCACGCGCCCGAGCTGCTGACCGGTATCGATGATGCAGTGGGCCTGCTGATCGAAGCCATCGCCAACGACAAGCGCATTCTGGTGGTCGGCGATTTCGATTGCGATGGCGCCACCGCCTGTGCGGTCGGCGTGCGTGGCCTGCGCATGCTCGGCGCGCAACACGTCTTCCACGCGGTGCCGAACCGCATGGTGCACGGCTATGGCCTGTCACCGTCGCTGGTGGAAGAGCTGGCCGCGCTGCAGCCGGATCTGCTGGTGACCGTCGACCACGGCATTGCCTGCCATGCGGGCGTGACCGCGGCCAAGGCGCGCGGCTGGCAGGTGCTGGTCACCGACCATCACCTTCCCGGGCCGCAGTTGCCGCCGGCCGATGTCATCGTCGATCCCAATCTCGACGGTGATGCGTTCCCCAGCAAATCGCTGGCCGGCGTCGGCGTGATCTTCTACGTGCTGATGGCCCTGCGTCGGCAGATGCGCGAGGCCGGCGTTTTTGCCGATGGCAAGGGGCCGGACCTGACCACGCTGCTGGACCTGGTGGCGGTGGGCACCGTTGCGGACCTGGTAGCGCTGGACCCGAACAACCGTGCGCTGGTCAGCGCAGGCCTGCGCCGTCTGCGCGCGGGGCAGGGCTGTGTCGGCCTGCGTGCGCTGATCGAAGCCAGCGGCCGTGATGCCGCGCGGCTGACCGCCACCGACATCGGCTTCGCGCTCGGCCCGCGCCTGAATGCCGCGGGCCGGCTGGAAGACATGGCGCTGGGCATCGCGCTGCTGCTGACCGAAGACCCGCGCCAGGCGCGCGAGATCGCGCAGACGCTGGAGCAGATCAATTCGGAACGGCGCGCCGTGCAGCAGTCGATGACCGATGACGCCGAGCAGGCATTGACCCGGGTAGTGCTGGACATGGCCGGTCGGCGACCGGTGGCGGCCTGCCTGTTCGATGCCGACTGGCATCCGGGCGTGGTCGGCCTGGTCGCGTCGAAGATGAAGGATCGCCTGCATCGTCCGGTGATCGCCTTCGCCCCGGCCGAGCCCGGCGCCGATACCCTGCGTGGCTCTGCGCGCTCGATTCCCGGGCTGCACATCCGTGACGCCCTGGCGCTGGTCGATGCGCGCCACCCAGGCCTGATCGAACGCTTCGGCGGCCACGCCATGGCGGCTGGGCTCAGCCTGCGGCGTGACCACGTCGATGACTTCAAGACAGCCTTCGTCGCGGTGGTGCTGGAGATGCTCGATCCGGCGGCACTGCAGCAGCAGGTGCTCAGTGACGGCGAGCTGGCGGCGGACGAGCTGGACCATCGCCACGCCGATGCGTTGCGCCTGGCCGGGCCGTGGGGCCAGGGTTTCCCCGAGCCACTGTTCGATGGCCGCTTCGAAGTGGCCAACTGGCGCGTGCTGAAGGAGCGTCACCTGAAGCTGGAACTGCGCCTGCCCGGCGTACCCGGCACCATCAACGCCATCCATTTCGGCGGCTGGCACGGCAACGCGCCGAGTCGCCACGTGCATCTCGCCTATCGGCTCGCCTGCGACGACTATCGCGGCGGCAGCGCCATCCAGCTGATCGTCGAGCACTGCCTGCCCGCCTGAGAAAAAGGGGACGGAGGGGATTAAGTCGCTTGTGCCTTGTTTGCCAGTTGCGACTTAATCCCCTCCGTCCCCTTTTTTGGTCTCCCAACCCCGTTACGGCTGCTGGTGCGTTCAACGATCCACGATCCCACTGGAGTCCGGTCATGGTCTTCGCCCGTTGCTGCATTGTGTTGTTGCTGGCCCTTGCGGCCTGGCCCGCTGGCGCGCAGTCGCCGCCGATCTCCCGGCCGCAGGCCGCCACCCCGCTGCTGATCGCACCGGCGGCTGAGCAGCCGGTTCAATTACGACAAGCCCGCATCGAGGGCGAGATCCAGGCCGGCATCGCCCAGACCCGGATCACGCTGGAATTCCACAACCCCAACCGGCGGGTACTGGAGGGCGAGCTGCAGTTCCCGCTGGCCGATGGCCAGCAGATCAGCGGCTTCGCGCTGGATATCAACGGCGAGATGCGTGACGCGGTGCCGGTGCCCAAGGACCGCGGCCGCCAGGTGTTCGAGGAGATCGCCCGTCGTGGCGTCGACCCGGGGCTGCTGGAACAGACCGCCGGCAACCAGTTCCGGCTGCGCATCTACCCGCTGCCGGCCGGCGGCAGCCGACGCGTGCAGCTGGTGATTCGCGAGCCGTTGGCCTTCGCCGGCCAAGGCTGGCAGTGGACGCTGCCGCTGCAGTTTGCTGCCGGTGCAGCCTCGGTTGAACTGAAACTGCAGGCACCTGGCACGACCACCGTAGGTACGGCGCCATTCCGCATCAGCGCGGGCCAGCTGCAGTGGCAGGGCAAGGGCGCGCAGTTGCCGAAGCAGCTGCACTGGAGCCTGCCGGCAGCACGCCAGGCACAGGTGCAGGTGGCGCCCTGGCAGGACGGCCATTACCTGCTGGCGCAGCTGCCGGTGGCGGCCAGCAGCACGCCGCGCAGACTGCCGAGCGAAATCGGCCTGCTGTGGGACGGCTCCGGTTCGGCGGGACAGCGCGAACGCACGCGCGAGTTCGCCCTGCTGGATCGCTATTTCGCCGCGCTGGGTGACGGCACCGTGGCCTTGACCGTGCTGCGCGATCGCGCCGAGCCGGTGCGTCGCTTCCGCATCCGCGCCGGTAACTGGAGTGAGCTGCGTGCGGCACTGCAGGCCGTACGCCCGGACGGTGCCAGCGCGCTGGCGCAGTGGCAACCAGAGCAGAGGGTGAAGGAATACCTGTTGGTCAGCGATGGCCTGCTGACCTACGGGCCGGAACAGCTGCCGGCGATGGCGCCGGACCAACGCCTGTTTGCGGTCAGCAGCGCCGGTGCGCGCACCGATGCCGTGCGACTGCGTGGCTGGAGCGAAGCGCATGGTGGTCGCTTCGTCGCGCTGGGGAAGGATGTCGAATTGGCCGCCCGTGAGCTGCTGTCGTCGCCGCTGGATGTGCAGGTCGATGCAGGGCGCGGCGTGCAGGACGTGGTGATCGATCGTCGCAGTGAAGCCCAGGGCTGGTTGTGGCTGCATGCACGACTGGCGGCCGAAGGCGTGCCGATGCGGGTGCGCGTGGGTGGCGGCGAATGGCAGGCGTTGCCCGCCACGCAGAAGAGCAAGGACGGTGAACTGCTGGCCGGTTTGTGGGCGCAGGCGCGTCTGCAGCAGCTGGCCGCCGACCGTCATGGCAACCGCGAGGCGATGCAACGCCTGTCACAACAGTTTGGCCTGGTGGGGCCGGATACCTCGCTGATCGTGCTGGAGACGCTGGAGGACTACCTGCGCTATGCGATCCGCCCTTCGGGCACGCTGCGCGCGGAGTACGACGCCAAGTTTGCAGTGCAGGTCAGGGATCGCGCCGCTGCTGATCGCCAGCGCCTGGATGAAGTGGCCGCCCGCTGGAAGGAGCGCCAGCAGTGGTGGAACCGCAGCTGGCCGAAGGATGCGCCGCCGCAGGCGAAGGGCGGGGCACTGGAAGTGGCCTCGGCGGACTACGCGATGGAATCGGCCCCGATGGCGATGCTCGCCGCGCCTGCCCCCGCCGCTCCGCCCGCCCCCACGCCGATGGCGGCGACCGAGCAACGCATGGAAGCCAGCAGCGCGCGTGCACGTCGCTCAGCGCCTGCATCGAACAAGGCCCTGGATTCAATCACGGTCACTGGTGGCCGTGTCACTACGCCCGCTGCCGCCAACGAGGGCGAGCTCGGCATCCAGCTGGCGGCCTGGCAGCCGGACTCGGCCATCGCCCGGCGCCTGCGCCAGGGGCCGCCGTCGCAGCTCTATGACCGCTATCTGGCCGAGCGCGATGCCCACGCCGACAGCAGCGCGTTCTTCCTCGATGTGGCCGACCTGCTGCTGGAGCAGGGCCAGCGCGAGCTGGCACTGCGGGTGCTGTCGAACCTGGCCGAAATGGATCTGGACAACCGCCACCTGCTGCGCGTGCTCGGTTACCGACTGATGCAGGCCGATGCTCCCGCACTGGCGGTGCCGGTGTTCGAGCAGGTGCTGGCGATGGGCCAGGAAGAACCGCAAAGCTTCCGCGACCTGGGCCTGGCGCTGGCAGCGGCCGGCAAGCCACAGCAGGCGCTGGCGCCGCTGTACCAGGTGGTGGTGCGGCCGTGGGACAGCCGCTTCGATGGCATCGCCCTGATCGCACTGGATGAGCTGACCAACCTGGTGGCCAGCAGCACGCCCCGGCTGGATACCACCGGCATCGACCCGCGCCTGTTGCAGGCGATGCCGCTGGACCTCCGCGTGGTGCTGTCGTGGGACGCCGACAACAGCGACATGGACCTGTGGGTAACCGACCCGAACGGCGAGCGCGCTTACTACGGTAACCGGCTGACCTACCAGGGCGGGCAGATGTCGCAGGACTTTACCGGCGGCTATGGCCCCGAGCAGTTCTCGCTGCGCAACGCCAAGCCGGGCAAGTACAAGGTGGAGGCGAACTACTTTGGCAGCCGCCAGCAGCTGGTGACCGGTGCGACAACCCTGATGCTGCGGCTGACCACCCACTGGGGCACGCCGAAGCAGAAGGATCAGACGGTGACGATGCGACTGAAGGACCGTGCCGAGACCGTGCTGGTGGGCGAGTTCGAGGTTAAATAGTCAACTGCCCCAAGTGGCCGTCCGAGGGGGGGCAAGGAAGACCCTCGTCGACGCCGCTCTGGGGCAAGGAGGCCCTGTGTGGGGTCGGCCGCAGCCCGGCCGGCTCCCCGCGCCAAGGCGGACATCGCCCGCCTGAATGCAGCGCCAGTGCATCATGCTGGAGCCCCGGCGCAGGCCCAGGCCCTCATTCCGGGCACCCCCGGCCTGCGCTATCATTACTAGTCATCTTTTGAATGCATAACCGCCGACATGATCGAACTGAATCCTGTCCGCCAGCGCATCACCGATCTGACCGATCGCGTGCTGTCGCTTCGGGGGTATCTTTGACTACGACGCCAAGAAAGAGCGTCTTGAAGAAGTAACGCGGGAGCTGGAAAGCCCCGACGTCTGGAACAACGCCGAGTACGCCCAGAACCTGGGCCGCGAGCGTTCCAGCCTGGAAAAGACCGTGGGCGGCATCGCCTCGGTGCTCGATGGCCTGAACGACGCCACTGAACTGCTGGAGCTGGCCGAGTCCGAGCAGGACGAGGAGACCGCGCTGGCGGTGGTCGCCGACCTCGACAAGCACCAGGCGCACGTGGAGAAGCTGGAGTTCCAGCGCATGTTCTCCGGCGAGATGGACAATGCGGCCGCGTTCGTCGACATCCAGGCCGGTGCCGGTGGCACCGAAGCCCAGGACTGGGCCGAGATCCTGCTGCGCATGTACCTGCGCTGGTGCGAGTCGCGCGGCTGGAAGACCGAACTGATGGAAGTCTCCGGTGGCGACGTCGCCGGCATCAAGTCGGCCACGCTGCGCGTGGAAGGCGATTACGCCTACGGCTGGCTGAAGACCGAGACCGGCGTGCACCGCCTGGTGCGCAAGTCGCCGTTCGACTCGGACAACCGCCGCCACACCAGCTTCACCTCGGTGTTCGTGTCGCCGGAAATCGATGACAACATCGACATCACCATCAACCCGGCCGACCTGCGTACCGACGTGTACCGTTCGTCCGGTGCCGGTGGCCAGCACGTGAACAAGACCGAGTCGGCAGTGCGTATCACCCACATCCCGACCAACATCGTTGTGGCCTGCCAGACCGGCCGCAGCCAGCACCAGAACCGCGACAACGCGATGAAGATGCTGGCCGCCAAGCTGTATGAACTGGAGATCCAGAAGCGCAACGCCGAGAAGGACGCGGTGGAAGCCACCAAGTCCGACATCGGCTGGGGCAGCCAGATCCGCAACTACGTGCTGGACCAGAGCCGTATCAAGGACCTGCGTACCGGCATCGAGCGTTCGGACACGCAGAAGGTGCTGGACGGCGACCTGGACGAGTTCGTCGAGGCCAGCCTGAAGGCCGGTTTGGCCGTGGGCTCCAAGCGCGCCGATGCCTGATCGACGCGCCTGCGTGGATTTCGTCACCCTTGTGCGCAACGCCGAGGGTAGCCGATCACGCTTCCGGTAGAGCCGAGCCCATGCTCGGCTGCTGTTGGCGCAGTAGCAGACGCGTCGAGCATGGCTCGACGCTACAAGGGGTAGGACGGGCCGATGATGCGCAGCGAAAGTGAACGCAAGGAACTCGGTGGCTTCCTCAAGGCCTGCCGCGCCCGTGTCGACCCCGCCACGCTCGGCCTCCCGGCCGGGCGCCGGCGCACCCCGGGCCTGAAGCGCGAGGAAGTGGCGCTGGCGATCGGGGTCAGCGTCAGCTGGTACACCTGGATCGAGCAGGGCCGTGAAGTGCGCGCCTCGCCCGAAGTGCTGGAGCGCCTGGCACAGGTGCTGCGCATGAGCGACGACGAGCGCGCCTACGCGTTCGCGCTGTCCGGCTACGGCGTGCCGCTGGAATCGCCGGACGAGAGCGTGACCGACGGCCTGCGCCAGCTGGTGGAGGCGATGCAGCCGATCCCGGCCTACGTACGCAATACCCGCTTCGACATCCTGGCCTGGAACCCGGCCATCGCCGATCTTTTCGTCGACTACAGCCACCTGGCGCCGCATGAGCGCAACACGCTGCGGCTGATGTTCCTGTACCCGCCGTATCGCACGCTGATCCTCAACTGGGAAGAAATGACCCGCGGGCTGCTGGCGGGCTTCCGCGCGGCGATGGCGCAGGCCCCGGACAAGGCCCCGTTCCTGGCGCTGGTGGAAGACATCGCCGTGCACAGCGAAGAGTTTCGCCAATGGTGGCCGGAGCACGACGTGCGTCGGTTCGATGAAGGTGCGAAGAAGCTCAACCATCCCACGCGGGGGTTGCTGGACCTGCAGTATGTGGCGCTGGTGCCGGAGAGCCGGCACGACCTGTCACTGGTGACCTACCTGCCGCGGAAGTAGGTTGATCGGCAGGGCTTGCAGCCCTGCACCTGCTCAATGCAACGGCCAAAGCCAGAGCCAGAGCCAGAGCTAGGTTCCGTGGTTTGGCGGGGCGGTGTCGGAGTGCGGGGACGCCGCAAGTACGTCCGTGTAGGCTTGGCAGCCGCTTGCTCGTGTGCGCTTTCCTGCGCACACGAGCAAGCGGCGACCGAGCTTACATGGGTAAGGGCGCTTTGCTTGCGAAGCACTGCTTCGCAAGCGCCCGAACGCACAGCCGCCAGCGGCTGGGCCGGGCCCCGGAGGGGTACTTGCAGCGTCCCCCTCAACCGGACCCACCCCGCCAACCCACGGAATGCCAGCTTCTGCCGTTGCCGTTGCCGTTGCCTTGGCTTGGCTTGGCTTGAAGCCTCTGCGGGTGCAGGGCGCAGCCCTGCCGATAACCCCATTCACACAGGTAAGTGCAGGTCACAGGATAAGCAGACGCCTTGTTGCCTCCGCCAATCGGGTCCACATTCCTGTGCAGAAGACGGGCCGCTGCCCGTTGCCGAGACAACAGGAGCCCTGCATGTCCGCTGCCCCCACCACCGCCATTTCCCGCGATCCGGCCACCGGCCAGCAGATCGCCAGCCATCCCTTCGCCACCGATGCCGAGCTGGAAACAATCCTCGATCGCGGCCAGGTCGGCTTTGCGGCCTGGAGCGTCAAGAGCCTCGAACAGCGCGCAGACGTACTGCGTGCGATGGCCGCCGTACTGCGGCGTGACCGCGAAAAGCTGGCCGCGCTGGCTACCGCCGAGATGGGCAAGGTACAGGCCGAATCGCTGGCCGAGATCGAGAAGTGTGCCGTGCTGTGCGACTGGTACGCCGAGCACGGCGCGCAGTTCCTGCGCGACGAACCGACCCAGGTGCCCGACGACAAGGCCTACGTGTCCTACCTGCCGCTGGGCGTGGTGCTGGGCATCATGCCGTGGAACTTCCCGTACTGGCAGGTGATGCGTGCGGCGGTGCCGATCCTGATGGGCGGCAACGGCTTCCTGCTGAAGCCGGCCGAGAACATCGTCGGTACCGCGCAGCTGCTCGACGCGGCCTGGCGCGATGCCGGCCTGCCGGAAGGCACCTTTATCGCCGCCAACATCAGCCGCGAGGGCACCAGCCGCGCGATCGCCGATGATCGCATCGCCGCAGTGACCCTGACCGGCAGCGTGGCCGCAGGCCGCAGCATCGCCGCCCAGGCCGGGCAGGCGCTGAAGAAGGTGGTGCTGGAGCTGGGGGGCTCGGATCCGTTCATCGTACTGGCCGACGCCGATCTGGACGCCGCCGTTGATGCGGCGGTAGCCTCGCGCTTCCAGAACACCGGGCAGGTCTGCATCGCCGGAAAGCGCATCATCGTCGAAGACGCGGTCTACGACCGTTTCGTGGCGCAGTTCTGCCAGAAGGTGCAGGCACTGAGCATCGGCGATGGCCGCGACCCGGCCAACCGCATCGGCCCGATGGCACGCCAGGACCTGCTGGAACAGTTGGACGCGCAGGTGCGCGCCTCGGTGGAGGCAGGCGCGATGCTGCTCGTCGGTGGCCATCAGCTCGATCGCCCGGGCGCGTTCTATGCGCCCACCGTGTTGGCGGACGTGGAACCGGGCATGCAGGCCTTCGATACCGAGACCTTCGGGCCGGTGGCCTCGATCAGCCGCGCCCGCGATGCCGACCATGCAGTGGAACTGGCCAACCAGAGCGAGTTCGGCCTGAGCGGCAACCTGTGGACCGGCGACCGCGCGCGGGCCATGCAGCTGGCGCGCCGGCTGCAGAGCGGCGGCGTGTTCGTCAACGGCTTCTCCGCTTCAGACCCGCGCGTGCCGATCGGCGGCGTGAAAAAGAGTGGCTTCGGTCGTGAGCTCTCGCACTTCGGCATCCGCGAATTCGTCAACGCGCAGACGGTGTGGTTCGACAAGCGTTGACGCGCAGCTTCCCTCCTTCCTGCAACGATCCACCATCAGTCCAGCCAAAAGGACGGCATTCCAATGTCCAAGGGTTCAGATCTGCTTGTCGCCGCGCTTGAGAACGAAGGCGTCGAGCGCATTTTCGGTATCCCCGGCGAGGAAAACCTCGACGTGGTCGAGTCGCTTCGTCATTCCAGCATCGAGCTGGTCATCACCCGTCACGAGCAGGCAGCGGTGTTCATGGCCGCCACCTATGGCCGCCTGACCGGCAAGCCCGGCGTGTGCCTGGCCACGCTCGGTCCGGGCGCGCTCAACTTCACCACCGGCGCCGCCTATGCGCTGCTCGGTGCGTGGCCGGTGATCATGATCACTGGCCAGAAGGGCATCGTCGCCAGCAAGCAGGCGCGCTTCCAGATCGTCGACATCGTCGGCACGATGAAGCCGCTGACCAAGCAGGCGCGGCAGATCGTCTCTGCGCGCACGATCCCGACCATCGTCCGCGAGGCGTTCCGTGTCGCCCAGGAAGAGCGCCCGGGCCCAGTGCTGCTGGAGCTGCCCGAAGACATCGCCGCCGATGAGGTGGAGGGCGTGGCGCTGGTGCCACCGCACGCGGTGGATCGTCCCATCGCCAGCCCGGAAGCGTTGGATCGGGCGGCAGAGACCATCCGCAGTGCAAAGCGACCGCTGCTGATGATCGCTTCGGCGGCGTCGCGGCCGCAGTCCAGCGAGGCGCTGTCGGCGTTCGTGCTGCGCGCCGGCATTCCGTTCTTCACCACGCAGATGGGCAAGGGCGCGGTGGCCGGCGGCTCGGGCCTGTACATGGGTACCGCAGCGCTCACCGAGCGCGATTACGTGCACATGGCGATCGACCAGGCCGACGTGATCGTGACCATCGGCCACGAGGTCACCGAAAAGCCGCCGTTCGTGATGCGCCCGGGCGGGCCGACCGTGATCCATATCGGCTACTCGCAGGCGGCGGTGGAACAGGTGTACTTCCCGCAGGTGGAGGTGATCGGCGATATCGGCCGCTCGCTGACCCAGCTGGCCGACCGCATCGAAGGCGCGGTGCCGAATGCCGCTGCGCTGCTGCCGCTGCGCGCGACCATCCTCGAGCACTTGGCCGACCGCGCCGAAGAGGCCGGGTTCACCCCGCAGCGGCTGGTGCACGACGTGCGCCAGGTGATGCCGCCGGACGGCATCGTGGCGCTGGACAACGGCATGTACAAGATCTGGTTCGCTCGCAACTACCGTACCCAGGTGGCCAACACATTGCTGCTGGACAACGCGCTGGCGACCATGGGCGCGGGCCTGCCATCGGCGATCATGGCCTCGATCCTGTACCCACAGCGGCGGGTGCTGGCGGTGTGTGGCGATGGTGGTTTCATGATGAACAGCCAGGAGCTGGAGACAGCGCGCCGGCTGGGGCTGAACCTGGTGGTGCTGATCCTCAACGACGGCGCCTACGGCATGATCCGCTGGAAGCAGGCGGTGGATGGCTTCACCGACTACGGCATGACCTTCAGCAACCCGGATTTCGTGAAGTACGCCGAGGCCTATGGCTGCAAGGGGCATGAGGTGACCGCCATCGAGCAGTTCATCCCGACCCTGCAGGCGGCGTTCAACGAGGGCGGGGTGCACCTGGTGTCGGTACCGGTCGATTACGCGGAGAACCAGCGGGTGCTGGTGGACGAGCTGCGGCAGGCGTTCCCCGGGAACGCGTAGGCGCCGATCCGCTGATGGGGTCAGATCCCTTTGCTGCGCAAAGGGATCTGACCCCTCTCCAGGCCGGGGCAGGGCGGTTTTGGTATGCTGTGGAGCCGGCCGCGCCGGGCGCAAGATCCCCCTCACTACACGATTCCCGCAGATCCATGAGCGAAGCTACCGATACCCCCCCCGTCGACGAGAACAAGTTGATCGCCGAGCGCCGTGAGAAACTCAAAGCGCTGCGTGGGCAGGGCATCGCGTACCCGAACGATTTCCGTCGTGAGGACTTCGCCGGCCGCCTGCAGGACGAATTCGCCGATGCCGAACAGTGGACCGCCGAGGCGCTGGAAGGCAACGGCCGCCAGGTGAAGATGGCCGGCCGCCTGATGGCCAAGCGCATCATGGGCAAGGCGAGCTTCGCGCAGATCCAGGACGAGTCCGGCCGCATCCAGCTGTTCCTGCAGGGGGCCGTGCTGGGCGATGCCTACACCGCGTTCAAGGGCTGGGACGTGGGCGACATCATCGCCGTCGAAGGCGGCCTGACCCGCACCAGGACCGGCGAGCTGTCGGTCAAGGCCGAGTCGATCCGCCTGCTGACCAAGTCGCTGCGTCCGTTGCCGGACAAGTGGCACGGCCTGGCCGACGTTGAGCAGCGCTACCGCCAGCGTTACGTCGATCTGATCGTGACCCCGGAATCGCGCGCGGTCTTCATCAAGCGCTCGAAGATCATCCGCGCCATGCGTGCGTGGCTGGACAACCGCGACTTCCTGGAAGTCGAGACGCCGATGATGCATTACATCCCCGGCGGCGCGGCGGCCAAGCCGTTCACCACCCACCACAACGCGCTGGACCTGGACCTGTACCTGCGCGTGGCGCCGGAGCTGTACCTCAAGCGACTGACCGTGGGCGGCCTGGAGCGCGTGTACGAGATCAACCGCAACTTCCGCAACGAAGGCGTCAGCACCCGCCACAATCCGGAATTCACCATGATGGAGCTGTACGAGGCCTATGCCACGTACAACGAGATCATGGACCTGACCGAAGGCGTGATCCGTGACGTGGCCAGGACGGTCAACGGCAGCACCGAGGTCGAGTGGGACGGCGCGAAGATCGACCTGGGCCCGGCGTTCCGCCGCTGGCGCATGGACGAAGCCGTGCGCCACCACAACCCGGAAATCTCGGTTGCCGACTGCACCGACCGTGACGCGCTGCTGCGCCATTGCGAGCGCTTGAACATCCGCGTCAAGCCGTCCTACGGCTGGGGCAAGCTGCTGCTTGAGATCTTCGAGGCCACCGTCGAGCACACCCTGATCCAGCCGACCTTCATCACCGACCATCCGGTGGAAGTCTCGCCGCTGGCCCGTGCCAACGACAATGATCCGGGCTACACCGACCGCTTCGAGCTGTTCGTCAACGGCAAGGAGCTGGCCAATGGCTTCTCCGAGTTGAACGACCCGGAAGACCAGGCCCAGCGCTTCCAGGCCCAAGTGGCCGCGAAGGAAGGTGGCGACGATGAGGCCATGCACTACGACGCCGACTACATCCGTGCGCTGGAGTACGGCATGGCCCCGACCGGCGGCCTCGGCATCGGCGTCGATCGTCTGGTGATGCTGCTGACCGGCAGCAGCTCGATCCGTGACGTGCTGCTGTTCCCGTACATGCGTCCGGAGCAGTAAGTCGCGTTTTTGACTCCCGATTGTGCGCGCCGTCCCGAAACGAGACGGCGCGATTGACGCGTCCCGCACTCGGCGTATCGTAATTGCACTACCTTGACGCCTGTTATGGCTTGATCGGCGTCAGGGGAGGGCACGGTGTGGGGAGTCCGCTTCACATTGTGATGACGATCATGAATCGGGACGCATGACACGGGAGTCAGGCCGATGCAGGGTGCGAGCGTTCGCAGCGGCAGAGTATCCTCGCCTGCTGATGATCCAGCGTGGTCGAAAAACCAGGCAGAGTACGCGTTGAATATCGTCATCGTTGATGACCAGACTTCCGCCCGGACGATGCTGCGTCACGTCATCGAAGACATCGCGCCGGAACTGAGCGTGTATGACTTCGGCGATCCGCTGACCGCATTGGCCTGGTGCGAAGCCCATCCGGTCGACCTGTTGCTGCTCGATTACCGCATGCCGGAGATGGACGGGCTGGAATTCGCCCGTCGTTTCCGTCGACTGCCCAAGCACCGCGACATTCCGGTGATCCTGATCACCGTGGTCGGTGACGAGCCGATCCGCCAGGCGGCACTGGAAGCCGGCGTCATCGACTTCCTGGTCAAGCCGATCCGCCCGCGCGAACTGCGTGCTCGCTGCTACAACCTGCTGCAGCTGCGCCAGCAGACCGAGAACGTGAAGCAACGGGCGCTGTCGCTGGAGCAGCGCCTACTGGCCAGCATGCATGAGGTCGAAGAGCGGGAGCGCGAAACGCTGTCGCGGCTGGCGCGCGCGATCGAGTTCCGTGATGCCGGCACCAGCGCCTACCTGGAGCGCATGGCACGTGTGGCCGGCCTGATTGCCGAACAGCTCGGGCTGCCCGAGGAGGAGGTGCGCCTGATCGAAATGGCTGCGCCGCTGCATGACATGGGCAAGATCGCCATTCCCGATGCGGTGCTGCTCAAGCAGGGCAAGCTCAACGAGGAGGAGCTGGCGATCATGCGCCGGCACCCGCGGATTGGCCATGAACTGCTGAGCGGCAGCCAGAATCGTTTCATCCAGGTTGGCGCGTTGATCGCACTGCGTCATCATGAGCGCTACGACGGCAGCGGCTATCCCGATGGGCTGGTCGGCGATGCGATTCCGCTGGAAGCGCGCATCGAGGCTGTCGCCGATGTCTTCGACGCCCTGATTTCGCCCCGTCCGTACAAGGAAGCATGGACCATGGAAGCCACCCTGGCTTATCTCTACGCCCAGCGTGGCCGGCTGTTCGATCCCCGATGCGTGGACGCGCTGCTGCGCGGCCGCGAACAGCTGGACCAGATCTGCGCCGAGCATTCGATGGCGTCCGCGCGCCCGGGGCTTGGCGCGTGAAACGGCTGTTGTCGCAGCTGCGGCTGCGCCTGTCCCAGCGCCAGGACAGCGAACACGGCCAGCAGATCGTCCGTATTGTCCTGATCAGCCTGATCCTGATCTACGTGCTGTTGCCGGCGCCGCGCCACGACCTGCCGCACACGCAGTACGTGGGCGTGCTGGCGATCGTATTGACCGGCCTGAGCCTGTCGCTGCTGTTGTTCGGCTGGCTGCTGTGGCGGCCGGCGCGTTCCGATCCCCGCCGCGTGCTGGGCATGCTCGCCGACTATGGCCTGATCGCTGCCGGCATGGTGCAGATGGGCGAGCCCCTGGCCTGGGTCTACATCGTGGTGATGTGGGTGACGGTCGGCAACGGCATGCGCTTCGGCAACCACTACCTGTACGTGGCGGTGGCGATGGCGATGGTGAGCTTCGGTTGCACGGTGCTGCTGACGCCTTACTGGCAACAGAATTTCCGTCTGGCCATCGGCCTCTGGCTCGGCCTGGCGGCGGTGCCGCTGTACTTCTCGACGCTGCTGCGGCAGCTGACCGAAGCGATGGCCGAGGCGCGCCGTGCCAGCGAGGCCAAGAGCCGTTTCCTGGCCAACATGAGCCACGAGTTCCGCACGCCGTTGAACGGCCTCAACGGCATGACCGAAGTGCTGGCGACCACGCGCCTGGACGATGAGCAGCGCGAGTGCCTCAACACCATCCAGGCGTCGTCGCGCAGCCTGCTGGCGCTGGTGGAGGAAGTGCTGGACATCTCGGCCATCGAGGCCGGCAAGCTGCGCGTGGTGGCCGAAGACTTCGCCGTGGCCGACGTGATCCAGGCAATCGGGCTGATCCTGTTGCCGCAGGCCAAGGCCAAGCGCCTGGATTACCGGGTGAAGGTCGCCGATGGTGTGCCGCCACGCGTGCGCGGAGACGTCGGGCACCTGCGGCAGATCCTGCTGAACCTGGCCGGCAACGCGGTCAAGTTCACCGATCACGGCCGGGTCGAAATCCGTGTCAGCGTGGTGCAGGCCGATACCAGTGGCGCGGTGCGGCTGCGCTTCGACATCCTCGACACCGGCATCGGCGTGGCCCCGGCCATGCGTGCGCGGCTGTTCGATGCCTTCGAGCAGGCTGACGTCAGCATGGCGCGTCGCCATGAGGGCACCGGGCTGGGCACAACCATCGCCAAGGGCCTGGTCGAGGCGATGGACGGTGACATCGGCTATCTGGAAAACCCGCCGCGCGGCAGCCACTTCTGGGTCGAGCTGCCGTTCGCGCCGCCGCAGCCGCAGGTGCCGGGTGCGGTGCCGAGCCTGACCGGCGACGACGACGTGGGGCCGGGCGGCAACGTGATCGCATTTGCCGACCCGTTCCTGCGCCATCGCGCCCGCGTGCGCAGCATGCAGATCCTGGTGGCCGACGACCACGAGGCCAACCGCATGGTCCTGCAGCGCCTGCTGCAGAAGGCCGGGCATCGCGTGCTGTGCGTGGATGGCGGTGAGGCGGTGCTGGATGCGCTGGCCGACAGTGAATTCGACGCGGTCATTGTCGACCTGCACATGCCGGGCATGAGCGGGCTGGACATGCTGAAGGAGTTGCGGGTGATGCAGGCCGGCGGCGGTCCGCGCACGCCGGTGCTGGTGCTCAGCGCCGATGTCACGCCCGAGGCGATCCAGCGCTGTACCCAGGCTGGGGCGCATGCGTTCCTGGCCAAGCCCGTGGTGGCGGTGCGCCTGCTCGATACCCTGGCCGAGATCGCCAGCAACGCCCAGCTGAAGACCATGGCCGCACCGGTGGTGCGACCGATGGCGCTGCAGGATGGGGTGCTCGACAGCAGCGTGCTGGACGAGCTGGCCTCGCTGGGCATGGGCGAGGGCTTCGAACGTGAGTTCATCCGCCAATGCCTGGAGGACGTGGCGGGCTGCATGGGCAAGGCCGAGCAGGCCGGTGAGGCCACGCAGTGGGATGTGTTCCGCGAACAATCCCACGCGATCAAGGGCGTGGCCAGCAACCTCGGCCTGATGCGCGCGTCCAACCGTGCCGGCGAGCTGATGCGGATGGCCGACTGGCAGCTGAAGACCGAATGGCGCCAGCGCCTGGGCATCCTGCAGGAGGCGATCAAGGAAGGCCGGCGCGCGCTGGAGGCACGGGCCGAACGCCGGCTGCGCGGCGCTGCCGACGATGGCGAGGCGCGTTGAACCACGGCAGGGTGCATAAAAAAAGCCCGGTGGCCAACCGGGCTTGAACCCATCCTGGGGGAGGGATGAATCAGGCCGCGTCGAGGCTGGCGCGACGGGTCTGGGCCTTGATCAGGCGGTCCATGGTACGCAGCGAACGGTCGCCGAGTGCGAGGGCGGAATCGACCCATACCTTGGTGATCTCCAGCAGTTCGTCGTAGCTGACCGGCTGGGCGATGGCGCGTGCGGCGTTCATCGCCAGATAGGACTGCGGCGTGCGCTGCTGCTGGCGGATCAGTTCTTCCACCGCCGCCCGGCCTTCGCCCTTCTTCACCAGCACGTCGACCACGCCCATCGCGTGCATCTCCTCGGCGCTGTAGACCCGGCCGTCGAGGATGATCTTCTCGGCCAGGTGGGGGGACACGCGCCGGCACAGGAAGGAGTACGCACCCATGCCCGGGAACAGGCCGAACAGCACCTCCGGCAGGCCCAGTCCGCTGCCTTCCTCGGCGACGATGGTGTGGCAGGCCAGGGCCATTTCCAGGCCGCCGCCGAGGGCGTCACCCTGGATGAGCGCGATCGAACGGACGTCGCCGCCGAACCCGGTGTGCAGGTGGTGCACGCCCTCCACGCAGCGCTGGGCGTAGTTCAGCAGGAGGTCCCGGTTGCCTTCACGGATCAGGCGGGTGAACAGGTCCAGGTCGCCGCCCAGGTTGTAGGCGACGGCATCGGAGGCCAGCACGAAATGCCGCAATGTTCCGCTGTGGCGTTCGGCAGGGCTGCGGGTGA
Organism: Stenotrophomonas maltophilia group sp. RNC7; assembly: GCF_030910085.1. Taxonomy (NCBI): domain Bacteria; kingdom Pseudomonadati; phylum Pseudomonadota; class Gammaproteobacteria; order Lysobacterales; family Lysobacteraceae; genus Stenotrophomonas; species Stenotrophomonas maltophilia group sp. RNC7. The sequence continues at coordinate 48,653 of NZ_JAVFVN010000503.1, forward strand.
TGGCCGCCATGTAGCTCCACATTTCGTCGAGCATGTCCTTGCGGCAGCAGGGGCGGATCCCGGTGGCGGCGTCGGCGTGCATGAACAGCCAGTGGGCAGCGCCGTCGGCGCTGTCTTCGGTACGGATGGTGGCGAACGGTGAGCCGCTTGAAGGCAGCTTTTCGATGGTACTCATGGAAGGGTCCTCGGCATGCGGCCCGCAGTGTCAGGTGGGTGGCCGGCGGGCCGAACGGTCCACACACGCGGCGATGCTACACCGCCCCAGGGGCCTCGCATGCGAAAGGGCCCGGGACGTTTCCGCCCCGGGCCCTGCATCGTTCAAATTGCCGCAAACCCTTACTGGGCGGGCGTATCGCGGAGTTCGCGACGGAGGATCTTGCCGACATTGGTCTTCGGCAGCTCCTTTCGGAATTCAACGATTTTGGGGTGCTTGTAGCCGGTCAGGTTGGCCCGGGCATGCTCCTTGACCATTTCGGCGGTCAGGTTCGGATCCTTCTTCACGATGACCACCTTCACCACCTCGCCGGACTTGTCGTCCGGGACGCCGACCGCGGCCACTTCCAGCACGCCCGGCATCATCGCGATCACGTCCTCGACTTCATTCGGGTACACGTTGAAGCCGGACACCAGGATCATGTCCTTCTTGCGGTCGACGATGTAGAAGAAGCCGTGTTCGTCCATCTTCGCCATGTCGCCGGTATGCAGCCAGCCGTCGGCATCGATCGCCTTGGCGGTTTCCTCCGGGCGCTGCCAGTAGCCCTTCATCACCTGCGGGCCCTTGATGCAGAGCTCGCCGACCTCGCCCAGCGGCAGGATGGCGCTGTTGTCGTCCTTGATGCAGGCATCGGTGGACGGGATCGGCAAGCCGATCGAGCCGTTGTATTCGGTCAGGGTGAGCGGGTTGATGCAGGCCGCCGGCGAGGTCTCGGTCAGGCCATACGCCTCCACCAGGGTCACCCCGGTGACCTTCTTCCAACGCTCGGCCACGGCGCGTTGCACCGCCATGCCGCCGCCCAGGGTGACCTTCAGCGAGGAAAAGTCGACGGTGTCGAAGCCGGGGGTGTTGAGCAGGCCATTGAACAGCGTGTTGACGCCGGTGATGGCGGTGAAGCGCACCGACTTGAGCTCCTTGACGAAGCCCTTCATGTCACGCGGATTGGTGATCAGGTGGTTGCAGCCACCGAACTTCATGAAGACCAGCCCGTTCGCGGTCAGTGCGAAGATGTGGTACAGCGGCAGGGCGGTGATGATCCACTCCTTGCCCATCTCGATGCCCGACGCACTGATCCAGGCCGAGGCCTGCTGCATGTTGGCGATCAGGTTGCGGTTGGTCAGCATCGCGCCCTTGGCCACGCCGGTGGTGCCGCCGGTGTATTGCAGGAATGCAATGTCGTCGTGGTCGATCTCGACCTTGGGCAGGCTGTGGCGGCTGCCGATCTTCAGCGCCTGGCGGAACCGCACCGCGCCCTTGAGATGGTAGTTGGGCACCATCTTCTTGATGTACTTCAGCACGAAGTTGACGATCACGCCCTTGGCGCCAAGCAGGTCGCCCAGGCCGGTGGTGATCACGTGCTTGACCGGCGTATCGGCGATGACCTGCTCGACGGTGTCGCCGAAGTTGTCGACCACCACCAGTGCGGTCACGCCGGCATCGATCAGCTGGTGCTTGAGCTCGCGCGCGGTGTACAACGGATTGACATTGACCACGGTCAGGCCGGCGCGCAGCACGCCGAAGGTGGCCACCGGGTACTGCAGGCAGTTGGGCATCATCAGGGCGACGCGGTCACCCTTCTTGAGCTTGAGCTCTCCCAGCAGGTAGGCCGCGAACTGATTGACCAGCGCGTCGGTCTCGCCATAGGTGAGGACCTTGCCGAAGCTGGAGTAGGCGGGACGGTCGCGGAATTTCGCGACGGAAGCGTCGAAGACCGAAGCTACCGAATGGAACTCGTTGACGTCGATCTCGGCGGGAACACCTTTCGGATAGCTCTGCAGCCAGGGACGATCCAGACTCATATTCCCCCTCCAGGAATCGTGATGTATTAGGTTCCGGCCCTGAGCGTATCGACAACGGCCGGTCATTGCAGCATACCCCGCCGTAGGGAAAACGCGAAGAGGCCCCGAAGGGCCTCTTTGCTGGGTCGTGCCGGCCGCTGGCCGGCATCTGCGCTGGACAGGCGATCCGGCGGATGCCGGACCGCGCCCCACAGGCGGGCCGCTTGCGTCAGCCCTGCTTGCGCACCGGCGCGCCGTTGGCCTTGTAGTACGGCGCAGTGCTGCGGGCCAGCGGGGTGCGGCCGCGGATCACGTCGGCCAGCTTCTCGGCCATCATGATGGTCGGCGCGTTGAGGTTGCCGGTCACCACCTGCGGCATGATCGACGCATCGACGATGCGGAGGCCTTCCAGGCCGTGCACGCGACCCTGACCATCGACCACCGCCATCGGGTCGTCGGCATGGCCCATCTTGTTCGAACACGACGGGTGGTAGGCGGTCTCGGCATGCTCGCGCACGAACGCATCGATCTGTGCATCGGTCTGCAGTGCACTGCCCGGCGAGATCTCGCGGCCGCTGTACGGGGCCAGCGCCGGCTGTGCGAAGATCTCGCGGGTGATGCGGATCGCCGCGCGGAATTCGCGCCAGTCCTGCTCGTGCGACATGTAGTTGAACAGGATGCTCGGATGTTCGCGCGGGTCCTTCGAGCGCACATGGATGCGGCCACGGCTGGGCGAGCGCATCGAGCCGACGTGCATCTGGAAGCTGTGCGCCTTGATCGGGTTGGAGCCGTTGTAGTTGATCGCCACCGGCAGGAAGTGGTACTGCAGGTTCGGCCAGTCGAACTCGGCGTCGCTGCGGATGAAGCCGCCGGCCTCGAACTGGTTGCTGGCGCCGATGCCGGTGCCCAGGAACAGCCACTCGGCACCGATCGCCGGCTGGTTGTACAGCTTCAGCGCCGGCGCCAGCGACACCGGCTTCTTGCATTCGTATTGCAGGTACATCTCCAGGTGATCCTGCAGGTTGGCGCCGACGCCCGGCAGGTGGTGCACCAGGTCGATGTCGAGGCTGCGCAGCAGGTCGGCCGGGCCGACACCGGAGCGCTGCAGGATCTGCGGCGAGGCGATGGCGCCGCCGCACAGCAGCACCTCGCGGCGGGCGGTGGCACGCTGCGGCTGGTCGTGGTGCAGCCACTGCACGCCCACCGCGCGCTTGCCCGAGAACAGGATGCGGTCGGTCAGCGCGTGGGTGACGATGGTCAGGTTCGGGCGTGGCTTGGCCAGGTCCAGGTAGCCGCGGGCGGTGCTGGAACGACGGCCCTTCGGGGTCACCGTGCGGTCCATCGGGCCGAAGCCTTCCTGCTGGTAGCCGTTGAGGTCGTCGGTGCGCGGGTAGCCGGCCTGCACGCCGGCCTCGACCATCGCAGCGAACAGCTCGTTGTTGCCGGCCTTGGGCGTGGTCACGCGCAGCGGGCCGTCACCGCCGTGGTAGTCATTGGGGCCGATGTCGCGGGTTTCGGCCTTGCGGAAGTAGGGCAGGCAGTCCAGGTAGGTCCAGTCTTCCAGGCCCGGCATGCTGGCCCAGTTGTCGTAGTCCATTGCGTTGCCGCGGATGTAGCACATGCCGTTGATCAGCGACGAGCCGCCCAGGCCCTTGCCGCGGCCGCAGTCCATGCGCCGGTTGTTCATGAAGGGCTCGGGATCGGTCTTGTACGCCCAGTTGTAGCGCTTGCCCTGCAGCGGGAAGGCCAGCGCCGCCGGCATCTGGGTACGGAAGTCGAGCCGGTAGTCCGGGCCACCGGCTTCCAGCAGCAGCACGCTGACATCGGCATCTTCGGTGAGGCGGGTCGCCAGCACGTTGCCGGCCGAACCGGCGCCGATGATGATGTAGTCGTACTCGTTATGGGTGCTCATGGGTGTCTCCTGCAGGCCGGGGCGCGCTGCATGCAGGCGTCCCGGCGGAATGTCGGATCGGCGCGGTGGCCGGACGATGGGGCGTGCTCGGGGCGCGCCGGTCAGAACACGCTGGCGTAGTCGCCCAGCTCGACCTGCACCGACTTGATGCGGGTGTAGTGGCCGAGGGTGGAGATGCCGTTCTCGCGGCCGACGCCGGATTCCTTGTAGCCACCGACCGGCATTTCGGCCGGCGATTCACCCCAGGTGTTGATCCAGCAGATGCCGGCTTCCAGGCGATGGATGATGCGGTGGGCGCGGCTGATGTCCTTGCTGACCACGCCGGCGGCGAGGCCGAAGGTGGTGTCGTTGGCGCGACGCACCACTTCGTCTTCGTCGTCATAGGCGAGGATGCTCATCACCGGCCCGAAGATCTCTTCCTTGACGATGGTCATGTCATCGCGGCAGTCGGAGAACACGGTCGGCAGCACGTAGGCGCCGTTGGCCAGCGCGCCTTCGGTGGCACGGCCGCCGCCAGTCAGCAGGCGGGCACCTTCGGCCTTGCCACTCTCGATGTAGCGCAGCACATTTTCCATGTGCGGGAAGCTGGTCAGCGGGCCGAAGTTGGTCTCGGCGGCCATCGGGTCGCCGATGCGGATGCGCTTGACGCGCTCGACAACAGCGGCTTCGAACGCGGCCAGCATGCTGCGCGGCACGAACACGCGGGTGCCGTTGGTGCAGACCTGGCCGGAGCTGAAGAAGTTGGCCATCACCGCGATGTCGGCGGCGCGGTCGAGGTCGGCGTCATCGCAGATCACCAGCGGCGACTTGCCGCCCAGTTCCATGGTCACTTCCTTCAGCGACGAGGACGCGGCGCTGGCCATGACCTTCTTGCCGGTGGCGACGCCGCCGGTGAAGGAGATCTTCTCGATCACCGGGTGCTCGGTCAGCCACTGGCCGATCTCGCGGCCCGGGCCCTGCACCACGTTGAACACGCCGGCGGGAACGCCGGCTTCGGTGTAGATTTCGGCCAGCCGGATCGCGGTCAGCGGGGTCACTTCGGACGGCTTGAACACCATCGCGTTGCCCGCGGCCAGCGCCGGCGCCGACTTCCACATGGCGATCTGGATCGGGTAGTTCCAGGCACCGATGCCGGCGACCACGCCCAGCGGTTCGCGTCGGGTATAGAAGAAGCTCGATTCGCGCAGCGGCAGCTGGATACCTTCGATGGCGGTGGCCAGGCCGGCGTAGTACTCGACCACGTCGGCGCCGGTGACGATGTCCACGGTGGTGGTTTCGGCCAGCGCCTTGCCGGTGTCCAGGGTTTCCAGGTGGGCCAGTTCGTCGTTGCGCTCGCGCAGGAGCTCGACGGCACGGCGCAGGATGCGCGAACGCTCCATGGCGGTCATCGCGGCCCACACCTTCTGGCCTTCGGCTGCGCTCTGCACGGCACGTTCGACGTCGGCCTGGCTGGCGACCTGCACCTCGGCGATCACCTCGCCGGTGGCCGGGTTGATGGTCTTGAAGGTCTTGCCGCTGGTGGCATCGACGCGCTGGCCGTGGATGTAGAGCTGTTGGACGGGCAGGGTGGTCATGGGGCGTACTCCTTGGAAGGGGGCGGGTGCTGAAGCGCTTATAGCGCGGCAGCCTGCAACTGGAAGTCGATATAGCCGTAAGCGATGCGCCGGGACTTCTCGGCATTGAACTGGCCGCCGACCAGGCTGCCGCGCAGCCACAGGCCGTCAATCATCGCGGCCAGGCCGCGGGCGGCCAGGCGGGCCTGCGGGTGGGGCAGCAGGCGGTTGAACTGGTGGCACAGGTTGGAGAACAGGCGCTGGTCGTTGGCGCGCTGCAGCCGGGCCAGTTCCGGCTGGTGCATGCTGGCGGCCCAGAAGGTGAGCCAGACGCGCATCGCGGTGCCGTTGATCTGGCTGTCGTCGAAGTTGCCATCGACGATGGCGCGCAGCTGCTCGCGCGGGCTGTCGCTGGCGTCTGCGCGGTAGCGGGCGACGGCGTCCTTCAGTTCGCGGAGGATCTGCCGCATTGCAGCATTGAGCAGGCCGTCCTTGTCGCCGAAGTAGTGGGCGACGATGCCACTGGACAACCCCGCCTTCTTCGCGATGGTGGCGACGGTCGCATCGGCCATGCCGATCTCGTCGATGGTCTGGAAAGTGGCCCGGATCAGCTGTTGGCGCCGTACCGGTTCCACGCCTTTCTTCGGCATTGTCTCTCCACGGTTTGCGACCCGAAGGATCGGGCTGCCCGCCATTATGCTTTTTATTGATTGAACGTTCAATCAATAAACCCTAGGATGCGCTCGCGCCCCACGCCATGGGCCCGGTTTACCGGTCCGGCCCCGCCCATGTGCTCCCTCGGACTTGATGAGACGACCCCATGTCTTCCCTGGCTCATCCCAAGCGTTCGCCCCTGCGCTTGAACCGTTTTGTCTTCCTCAGCTCCTCAGTGTCGATCGGCATCCTCGGGCTGCTCACCGTGCTCTATCCCGAAGGCAGCGAGCACTGGCTGCAATGGGCGCAGGCCGAGGTCTCGGCCGCGTTCGGCTGGTGGTACATGCTGCTGATCGTGCTGTGCCTGGGCTTCGTGCTGTGGCTGGCGTTCTCGCCGTACGGCCGCATCCGCCTGGGCCACAACGAGGAGTCACCGGCCTTTGGCTACGTTGCCTGGGTCTCGATGCTGTTCTCGGCCGGCATCGGCATCGCGCTGCTGTACTACGGCGCCTACGAGCCGCTGGATCATTTCCTCAATCCGCCCGGACAGCCCGGCGGCACCGTGGCCGCCGGCCGCGAGGCGATGGTGCTGACCTTCCTGCACTGGGGCCTGCATGGCTGGGCGCTGTATGCGCTGGTCGGCGTGGCACTGGGCTATTTCGCCTATCGCCGGGACCTGCCGCTGGCGCTGCGCTCTGCGTTGTACCCGGTCTTCGGTGAGCGCATTCATGGCCGCATCGGCGACATGGTCGATGGCTTCGGCATCCTGGCCACGCTGATCTCGATGGTGACCAACCTCGGCATCGGCGCGCTGGTGGTACAGTCCGGCCTGGTCTACCTGTTCCACATCCCGGATACGCCGCAGGTGCTGGTGGCGATCGTGCTGGTGATGATGGTGGTGGCCACCATCGGCGTGGTCGCTGGCGTGGAAAAAGGCATTGCCTGGCTGTCCAACCTCAACGTGCGCCTGCTGTGCGGCCTGCTGCTGTTCGTGCTGGTCACCGGCCCGACCCTGCACCTGTTCGACGGCCTGATCCAGAACACCGGCGACTACCTCGGCGCGTTCGTGCGCAAGAGCTTCGACATGTACCTCAACGACCCCAAGGGCCGTGAGTGGATGGGGTCGTGGACGCTGTTCTACTGGGCGTGGTGGATCGCCTGGGCGCCGTTCGTCGGCCTTTTCGTGGCGCGCATCTCGCGTGGCCGCACCATCCGCGAAGTGATCTTGGGCGTGCTGCTGATCCCGCTCGGCTTCACCCTGGCCTGGCTGTCGATCTTCGGCAACACCGCCATTGACCTGGTGCTCAACCATGGCCAGGCGATCCTGGGTGACGTGGCCCAGCACGATGCAGCGATGACCTTGTTCAAGCTGCTGGAATACCTGCCTGCGGCGCCGTACGTGGCCGGTGCTGCGGTGGTGATCGGCTTCGTGCTGTTCCTGACCCCGGTCGACTCGGGCACGCTGATGATCGCCAACCTGTGCACGCGTCGCGTTGACGATGGCGTGGAAGATGGCCATGACGCGCCGATCTGGCTGCGCGTGTTCTGGGCCGCCGGCATCACTGTGGCCAGCGTCGGCCTGCTGCTGGCTGGCAATTTCAGCGCGATGCAGACCGCGGTGGTGCTGTGCGGCCTGCCGTTCTCGTTCACCCTGGCGTTCTACATGTGGGGCCTGTTGAAGGCCCTGCGCACCGACCCGGATGCGCCGCGCCGCTGAGCGCTTCTGTAGAGCCGAGCCCATGCTCGGCTCTACAAGGGCATCGCAAACGCAAAGGGCCGGATCCGTGCGGATCCGGCCCTTTGTCGTTACTTGCTGGCCAGCTGGCGCAGCACGTACTGCAGCAGGCCACCGTGGCGGAAGTACTCGACTTCCTTCGGGGTCAGCAGCATCACCGACACCTCGAAGGTCTTCTTCGTGCCATCAGCCCTGGTGGCGGTGACCGTGGCGCGCTTGCTGGCACCGTCCTGCAGGCCGGTGATGTCGATCACCTCGGAGCCGTCCAGGCCCAGAGACTGCGCGTTCTCGCCGTTGCGGAACTGCAGCGGCAGCACGCCCATGCCGACCAGGTTGGAACGGTGGATGCGCTCGAAGCTCTCGGCGATGACCGCCTTCACCCCCAGCAGCAGGGTGCCCTTGGCCGCCCAGTCACGCGACGAGCCGGTGCCGTATTCCTTGCCGGCCAGCACCACCAGCGGCACCTTGTCGGCCTTGTACTTCATGGCCGCGTCGTAGATCGCCAGCTTCTCCGGCTGGCCACCACCGGCCGGGTAGTACAGGGTGTTGCCGCCTTCCTCGCCACCGAACATCAGGTTCTTGATGCGGATGTTGGCGAAGGTGCCGCGGACCATCACGTCATCGTTGCCGCGACGGCTGCCGTAGCTGTTGAAGTCGGCCGGCTGCACGCCGCGCTCCTGCAGGAAGCGGCCCGCCGGTGAGTCCTTCTTGATGTTGCCGGCCGGGGAAATGTGGTCGGTGGTGATCGAGTCGCCGAACAGGCCCATCACGCGTGCTCCGTGCACGTCGTCGATGCTGCCGGTCTGCATGGTCATGCCATCGAAGTAGGGCGGGTTCTTGATGTAGGTGGAGGCGTCGCTCCACGCGTACAGGTTGCCATCCGGCGAGGCGATGGTGTTCCAGCGGGTATCGCCCTTGAACACATCGGCGTAGTTCTGCTTGAACATCTCCGGGCCAATGGTGGCGGCGATGACGTCGCCGATTTCCTTGTTGCTCGGCCAGATGTCGCGCAGGAACACGGGCTGGCCGTCGCTGCCGGTGCCGAGCGGCTGGGTGGTCAGGTCGATGTCGGTGGTGCCGGCGATGGCATAGGCCACCACCAGCGGCGGGCTCGCCAGGTAGTTCATCTTCACTTCGGGGTGCACGCGGCCCTCGAAGTTGCGGTTGCCCGACAGCACCGAGGTCACCACCAGGTCGCCGGCGGCGATGCCGGCGCTGACTTCGGTCGGCAGCGGGCCGGAGTTGCCGATGCAGGTGGTGCAGCCGTAGCCGACCACGTAGAAGCCGATCTTCTCCAGCTCCTTCAGCACACCGGCCTTTTCCAGGTAGTCGGTGACCACGCGCGAGCCCGGGCCGAGCGAGGTCTTGACCCACGGCTGGCGGTTCAGGCCTTTGGCGGCCGCGTTGCGGGCCAGCAGGCCGGCACCGATCATCACCGCCGGGTTGGAGGTGTTGGTGCACGAGGTGATGGCGGCGATGACCACTGCGCCATCCTTCAGCCGCACCTTGCGGCCTTCGATCTCGATGTCGGCGAAGCCCTTGGCCAGCTGCTCGTTGCCGACCGCGGCGCCGCCGCCTTCGTTGACGAAGGTGGCAACGTCCTCGCTGCGCTTGTCACGGTTGGCGGTCATGCCGACCAGCGCTTCGCGGTAGTTCTTCTGCACGTCTTCCAACAGCACGCGGTCCTGCGGGCGCTTCGGGCCGGCCAGCGACGGCTTCACCGTGCCCATGTCCAGTTCCAGCGTGGTGCTGTACTGGGCGTGCGGGCTGCCCGGTTCGTGCCACAGGCCCTGCGCCTTGGCGTAGGCCTCGACCAGATCGATCTGCTCTTCGCTGCGACCGGACAGGCGCAGGTAGTTCAGCGATTCGGCGTCGATCGGGAAGATGCCGCAGGTGGCGCCGTATTCCGGGGCCATGTTGCCGATGGTGGCGCGGTCGGCCAGTGGCAGGTGCTGCAGGCCGTCACCGTAGAACTCGACGAACTTGCCCACCACGCCCAGCTTGCGCAGCATCTGGGTGACGGTCAGCACCAGGTCGGTGGCGGTGGCGCCTTCGGGCAGCTTGCCGGTCAGCTTGAAGCCGACGACCTGCGGAATCAGCATCGACGATGGCTGGCCGAGCATGGCCGCCTCGGCTTCGATGCCCCCCACGCCCCAGCCGAGCACGCCGATGCCGTTGATCATGGTGGTATGGCTGTCGGTACCGAACACGGTGTCGGGGTAGGCAATGTCCTTGCCATCCTTCTGCGCGGTCATCACCACGCGGGCCAGGTTCTCCAGGTTCACCTGGTGGACGATGCCGGTGTTGGGCGGCACCACCTTGAAGTTGTCGAAGGCCTTCTGTCCCCAGCGCAGGAAGCCGTAGCGTTCCTGGTTGCGCTGGAATTCGATCTTGCCGTTGAGGTCCAGCGCGTCGGGCTTGCCGAACACATCGACCTGCACCGAGTGGTCGATGACCAGTTCGGAGGGAATCTGCGGGTTGATCTGCTCCGGCTTGCCGCCGAGCTTGACCACCGCATCGCGCATCGCGGCCAGGTCGACCACGCAGGGCACGCCAGTGAAGTCCTGCAGGACCACGCGCGCCGGCATGAAGGCGATCTCGGTGTCCGGCTCGGCCGCCGGGTTCCAGCGGGCCACGGCTTCGATGTGGTCCTTGCCGACAGTGATGCCGCCGTCCTCGTGCCGGAGCAGGTTCTCCAGCAGGATCTTCATCGAGTAGGGCAGGTGGGAGATATCGAAGCGCTGGCCCAGCGTGGGCAGGCTGAAGTAGTCGTAGGTCTTGCCACCGACGTTCAGCTGGCTGCGGGTGGAGAACGAATCGCTCATGCGGGTTAACTCCTTCTTGCGGATGGCTTGCAGTGGCCCGCGCATGGGCAGGCCTGCTTGCGGTGGCCGGCAGTCCGTGCCGCCGGGCAGAAGGCCAGTATCGCCGATGCCGTCGGGGCCGCAGAACTGCGGGCTCAGAACGCAAGGTTATAAATTCGTATGTAGTTTTCGTGTCATGGCGCCGCCGGACTTAGTGCGGGCTGACAGGCTCGAGGCAGTGCCGTATGGCGCCGGGGGACAGGTGGACGGCAGCATGGGGGTGCTGCAGGCGCTGGGGGCGGAGCCGTGCTGAGCGATGGTCATCGTGGCGGTCGAGTCGTTCTTGACCGGGCACGGGGCGCGCCGCCGACGGGCAGCGCGCCAGTCAGTGGCGATCAGCCACCCAGGAACGGATTGCCGGTCTTGGCGGGAGCCGCGCCCTTGGATTTCACCTTGAGTACGTTGTCCTTGCCGAACTCAAAGACGGTCGATTCCTGCACGTTCTTTCCGAAGTGCTTGATCTTGGCGTAGTCGTAGTACCAGACCTGGGTGTCGCCAAGCTGCTCACGACGCGTCGGCGCTCCAAACTTCTCGCGGACCTGGTCCTGGGTCGCCTTGCCCACCTCCAGCTCGTCCAGTTGCTTCTGGGTGATCTCAGTGCCGGTGGTGTGGGCCGCGAACGGATTGGCGTGGGCCGGGCCTGCGGCCAGGGCCAAGGGGGTGGCCAGAGCCAGGGCCAGAATGAATGCGCGCATTGAACGTCCTTTTATGAGGGAGGGGGCGTGCGGTGCCGGAGTGTCCCGGCCCGCTACAGCGAGAGATGCCCGGCCAGTCTAGCGGTCGAATGCGACTGATTCTGGTGCAAGGTCACAGTTCGCCGGATTTGAGGTGTTTACGTCAGGTATGTATAATTCATACATACTTTTTGAGGCCTACCCATGGAAGCCACCGTTGCAGAACGCGGACAGATCACCCTGCCCAAGGCGGTGCGCGATGCCCTCGGCCTGACCAAGGGCACGCTGCTGAAGGTCGAGCTGGACGGCAGCCGCATCATCCTGCGCAAGAGTGTTGACGATGCCATTTCACGGGCGCGCGGCAAGTTCGCGCTGGACGGCTTCGAGTCGTCCGATGCGGCAGTACGCGCGGTGCGCGACGAGGAATAAGCCGTGATGATCGCCGTCGATTCACCGGTACTGGTCGAACTGCTCAGCAACGGCCCGCAGGCCGATGCCGTGGAAGCCATCCTCCGGCAGAGCCTGGTCGGTGGCCGCGTGGTGGTCTGCGGCGCGACTCTGGCCGAAGTCTGCGCATCGCTGCGCGGTGGTGCCGAAGTGCTCGAAGCACTGGAAGAGATGGGCGTGCACTTCAACCCGATGGAGGCCAAGTCGGCGCTGCGCGCCGGCGAGATGCACCGCCGTCACCGTCAGCGCGGCGGCAGCCGTCGCAGCCTGGACGAATTCATGGTCGGCGCCCATGCACTGCTGCAGTGCGATGGCCTGATCACCTGGAACGATACGTTTTACCGCGACTACTTCAAGGGCCTGAAGCTGATCGTGCCGCACGCCTGAGCCCACTTTTGATTTTTCAACCTACGCATTACCCGGGAGTTGTCATGTTGGAAGCCTACCGCCACCACGTCGCCGAGCGCGCTGCGCTTGGCATCCCGCCGCTGCCGCTGAGCGCGCAGCAGACGGCCGATGTCATCGAACTGCTGAAGAACCCGCCGCAGGGCGAGGCCGAGTTCCTGCTCGACCTGCTGACCCACCGCGTGCCGGCCGGCGTCGATGACGCAGCCAAGGTCAAGGCGTCGTACCTGGCGGCGATCGCCCTGGGCAGCGAGCAGAACCCGCTGATCAGCCGCGAGCGCGCCACCGAACTGCTGGGCACCATGCTCGGCGGCTACAACGTTGCGCCGCTGATCCAGCTGCTGGACGACGCCAGCGTTGGCGCTATCGCTGCCAATGGCCTGAAGAACACCCTGCTGGTGTTCGATGCGTTCCATGACGTGCAGGAGAAGGCGAAGGCCGGCAACGCCAACGCCCAGGCCGTGCTGCAGAGCTGGGCCGAGGCCGAGTGGTTCACCAGCAAGCCGGAAGTGCCGCAGAGCCTGACCATCACCGTGTTCAAGGTGCCGGGCGAAACCAACACCGACGACCTGTCGCCGGCACCGGACGCGACCACCCGCCCGGACATTCCGATGCACGCCCTGGCGATGCTGAAGAACAAGCGCGACGACGCGCCGTTCACCCCGGAAGAAGACGGCAAGCGCGGCCCGATCCAGCAGATCCTGTCGCTGAAGGACAAGGGCCACCTGGTCGCCTACGTCGGCGACGTGGTCGGCACCGGTTCCTCGCGCAAGTCGGCCACCAACAGCGTGCTGTGGTGGACCGGCGATGACATTCCGTACATCCCGAACAAGCGCGCCGGTGGCGTGTGCCTGGGCGGCAAGATCGCCCCGATCTTCTACAACACCATGGAAGATGCCGGTGCGCTGCCGATCGAGCTTGACGTGTCGAAGATGGAGCACGGCGATGTCATCGAGCTGCGTCCGTACGAAGGCAAGGCGCTGAAGAACGGCGAAGTGATCGCCGAGTTCCAGGTCAAGTCCGACGTGCTGTTCGACGAAGTGCGTGCCGGTGGCCGCATCCCGCTGATCATCGGTCGTGGCCTGACCGGCAAGGCGCGCGAAGCGCTGGGCCTGGCCCCGACCGACCTGTTCCGCCTGCCGGTGCAGCCGGCCGATACCGGCAAGGGCTTCTCGCTGGCGCAGAAGATGGTCGGCCGCGCCTGTGGCCTGCCGGAAGGCCAGGGCATGCGCCCGGGCACCTACTGCGAACCGAAGATGACCTCGGTCGGCTCGCAGGACACCACCGGCCCGATGACCCGTGACGAGCTGAAGGACCTGGCCTGCCTGGGCTTCTCGGCCGACCTGGTGATGCAGTCGTTCTGCCACACCGCCGCTTACCCGAAGCCGGTGGACGTGAAGACCCACCACACCCTGCCGGAGTTCATCTCCACCCGTGGCGGCGTTTCGCTGCGCCCGGGCGACGGCGTGATCCACAGCTGGCTCAACCGCATGCTGCTGCCGGACACCGTCGGTACCGGTGGTGATTCGCACACCCGTTTCCCGGTGGGTATTTCGTTCCCGGCCGGCTCGGGCCTGGTCGCCTTCGCTGCCGCCACCGGCGTGATGCCGCTGGACATGCCGGAGTCGGTGCTGGTGCGCTTCAAGGGCAAGATGCAGCCGGGCGTGACCCTGCGCGACCTGGTCAACGCGATCCCGCTGTACGCGATCAAGTCGGGCCTGCTGACCGTGGCCAAGGCGGGCAAGAAGAACATCTTCTCCGGCCGTATCCTGGAAATCGAAGGCCTGCCGGATCTGAAGGTCGAACAGGCGTTCGAACTGTCCGACGCCTCGGCCGAGCGTTCGGCGGCCGGTTGCTCGGTGCGCCTGAACAAGGAGCCGATCATCGAGTACCTGACCAGCAACATCACTCTGCTGAAGTGGATGATTGCCGAGGGTTACCAGGATCCGCGCTCGCTGCAGCGTCGCATCGAGAAGATGGAAGCGTGGCTGGCCAACCCGCAGCTGCTGGAGCCGGACGCGGATGCCGAGTACGCCGCCGTCATCGAGATCGACCTGGCCGACATCCACGAGCCGATCGTGGCCTGCCCGAACGACCCGGACGACGTGAAGACCCTGTCCGAAGTGGCCGGTGCCAAGATCGACGAGGTGTTCATCGGTTCGTGCATGACCAACATCGGCCACTTCCGCGCCGCTGCCAAGCTGCTGGAAGGCAAGCGTGACCTGCCGACCCGCCTGTGGGTGGCCCCGCCGACCAAGATGGACGCCTCCGAGCTGACCAAGGAAGGCGTGTACGGCACCTTCGGTGCTACCGGCGCTCGTATGGAAATGCCGGGCTGCTCGCTGTGCATGGGCAACCAGGCGCAGATCCGCGAAGGTTCCACCGCGATGTCGACCTCGACCCGCAACTTCCCGAACCGTCTGGGCCGCAACACCAACGTGTACCTGGGTTCGGCGGAACTGGCGGCGATCTGCTCGCGTCTGGGCCGCATCCCGACCAAGGAGGAGTACATGGCGGACATCGGCGTGATCAACGCCAATGGTGCGGAGATCTACCGCTACATGAACTTCGACCAGATCGAGGAATACCAGGACGTGGCCAGCACGGTCGCTGCCTGATGCGGTAACGGAAAACCCCCGGCTCGCGCCGGGGGTTTTTTGTGAGCGGACGACGCATGGTAGTGCCGGCCGCTGGCCGGCATCCCGTTGAAATGAAAAACCCCCGGTGAGAGCCGGGTTTTTCATTGTGCCCGGCCAGGTGGCCTAGCCCATCCGCCTCGCAGTGAGGGCCTGCTCCTGGGCGAGGTCCTGCTGGGCGACCTGCTGTGCCTGCGAAATCTGCTCGGCCTTGGCGAGCGACTGTTCTACGGGCGTATTGACGGCCTCACTGATTGGAACCGACGCCCGCAGGTGTGCTGGATTGTCGAGCGCTCCCTGCACAACGAACATGCGAGATGCTGAGCCATCGCTGGGTGAATTGCCCAGTACAACATGATCGACGCGTTCCAGGCCGCTGCCCTTGGCCGCCGCAAGCAGGCCGGCCGACACGCGCTCACTGGTTTCATCGAAGCTGCGCCCGTGCCTGGCATCCACGACGGATACACCGTCGCGAATCTGCCGGTAGAGCGCATGGTCTGGATGGCCTTCCTTCCTGGGATCCAGGCCTGCCTTGTCCAAGGTTGATTCAATGCTCTCCTGTAAAGGGTTCTTGGGAGAGAAAGCGGGATTGCTGAGAGAGGGCGAGCCCTTGCCGGTTGCATCCTGGATCAGCTGCTCCCCCGGCTTGAGCGCATTCTGGGCCCGCTGCTCCGCTTCAGCCTCGCGGCGGGCGTATGCACCGGCTTCCTCGACACCGCGCAGGAAATTGATACCGTCGCGCAGCAGACCGGGCCCGCCGCCGACAAGCACGGTCGCACCCGCACGCAGTTGATGAACATCACTGCGGTAGTCGGCAATCCGGCGCAGGTCCTCAGGATCCGTGACCCGCACCTGTGGGTTGTCCAGTACAGATTGCACCGGACCCTTGTCGGTCATGCGATCAAGGAAATGAACCAATCGATGGGAATCGCCCAACTGGACCGCCACCGCGGCGGACATGACATGGCCGCTCTTCATCCCGGGTGTTCCGATCGAGGCGATGCGCTGGCCGTGCTCGGCGTTGCGCAGGATCTCCAGTTCCCTGGGCAGCGCATACATCTCGACCTTGCCGTAATGGGGACCGCCGGCACTGACCAGGTCGCCTGCCATCACATGGTTGGTGAAGGGTGCGGCGTTGGCTGGCTGGCCTTCAGGAAGGCGATATGCCAGCCCGGCGGCACCGTAGGGATTGAACGCGTCGCCGGGGAGGTTGTAGTGGTGTGCAGTGATCTGCGCGAGAGCGCCGCCCAAGGAGTGGCCGGTGACGTGTACTGGCCCGGCTCCCCTTTCTTCGGCCAGCCTGAGGGCTTGCTTTGTCAGCGCCAGCGCGTCAGTCAGTTGCGCGTTGAATCTGGCGGTGACCATCGCGGCGTCGATGCCGCCATCAAGCATGGGCTGACGATCAAACTCGGTACCGCGATGGGCGACGATGACTTCCTTTGTATTGATGTTGAGGTAGACAACACCCTGATATCCGCTCCCAGAGTCACGACAAGCGAGGACCTCATACTTTGTTCCGCCGACGGTGATGTCGGAACTGACGGGCGGAAGCGGGTCCTTATAGACATCGTCCGAAAGCGCCGCGCTTTCTCTAGGATTCATTGCGATGCTCCTTCAATCCGTGTGGAGACTTCGATTGGAAAGTATTCCTCGCGCTTCTCTGGGGGCATCTTTTCGTACCAACTTGAAGGCTCGGTTGGCGTCCGCTCTGTCGACTGTCCTGTGGTCAAGGGCGGCAATGCGCGCTTTACGTAAGCAGTGAAGGTTCTCCCGCCCTCAATTTCCGTGAATAGTGCTGCGACGGACGCTCGGATTGGGCGATCATCGATAATGAAGGGGAATGAAGCTTCCACAAGCACGGGTGTCCAAGTGCAAGGGCCACGACCGTAATAGTCGGCAACTTCCATGCCGTCGTTGAAAACAGCACTGCTGAATTCAGTTGCACTGAGGCGCTGTGCCTGAACCTCAACCTTGTGCTGGTTCGGCTCGTACTGCACCCCCTCCCAATTGTTGACCGGAGGGAGACAGAGTGGGTCTATCTCATACGTGACGAAGACCGAAGGAACGGGGACATCCACGGGTGCATCGTGGACCCGAATCACAATCGGCAGCGCATCCTGGGGCGCAGGATTCTCGCGATAGACCGGGAACGAGCGTTCCTTGCTGCAGCCCGCAGCGGCCAGTGTGATCAAAGCGATCAACGCAACATGAGCAAGGCTGGGGGCGGATTTCAGCATGAGCGGTCCATGTCGCTGCAGGATTGTCCTTGATCCTTGGAACATGCGGACTCATCACGGACGACGGCGCCATATCTGGGCAAATGCGACAGGTTGCGCAGTGGGTATTGCCCGTTACCCGGACCTCCCTCCCTGCGTACCCGGGCAGCGCGGCCTTGCGGGGTAACGTTCATCGGCGTTCAATTGCAGTGCGATACCTGACTATACGACCCGCTCCAGCCGCGCTCCAAGTCGGTGTCCTGCGGGCTCCCGGTCACCGCGCATGGCGTGCGGCAGGATCAAGCCTCGATCAGCGCCGTTGAAACATCAATGGTCGAAAGTGCTGGCGGCGGATCGGCAATCGAGCCTGACGTCTCTTGGAGGTGTCCAGCAGGGAGCGGAGCCGAGCGTGGGCTCGGCTCTACAGGGGCCTGTCAGCCGCGGGCGAGGGCGAGCAACCGCTCGGCGACCCGCTCCAGCGGCACCTGTTCCTCGGCAGCGCCCAGCTTGAACGCGGCGCCGGGCATGCCCCAGACCACGCTGGTGGCCTCGTCCTGCACCAGTGTGGGCGCGCCGGCCTGGCGCATCTCCAGCAGGCCGCGCGCGCCGTCGTCACCCATGCCGGTGAGGATGGCACCGATGGCATTGCCACCGGCGCTCTGCGCGACCGAGCGGAACAGCACGTCCACCGCGGGCTTGTGCCGGTTCACCGCCGGGCCGTCGTCGATGCGGCAGCGCCAGCGCGCACCGTCGCGGATGATGCGCAGGTGCTTGCCGCCGGGTGGCAGGTAGGCGTGGCCGGGCAGTACTGCTTCGCCGTCGCTGGCCTCGCGCACGGCCATTGCCGAGTGGCGGTCCAGTCGCTCGGCGAAGGCGCTGCTGAAGCTGGCCGGCAGGTGCTGGGTCATCACCACGGCGGGTGCATCGGCAGGCATGCCTTCCAGCACCACGCGCAGCGCTTCGGTGCCACCGGCTGACGAGCCGATCGCGATCAGGCGGTCGGTGGTGCGGAACTGCGGCGAGGCAGCACGCATCGCCGGCGTAGCGTCCAGCGTGAGCTTGGGGGCGCTGGCACGCACCAGCGGGCGCACGCGCGAGCGCGCCGCCATCTTGACCTTGGCGATGATCTCCTCGGCATAGCCCTGCAGGCCACGGGCCACGTCCAGCTTGGGCTTGGAGACGAAATCCACGGCGCCCAGCGCCAGTGCCTGCAGGGTGGTGTCGGCGCCTCGCTCGGTCAGCGAGGAAATCATCACCACCGGCAGCGGATGCAGGCGCATCAGGTTTTCCAGGAACGCCAGCCCGTCCATGCGCGGCATTTCCACGTCGAGGGTGATCACGTCCGGGAGCAGGCGCTTGATCTTCTCGCGCGCCAACAGCGGGTCAGCCGCGGTGCCGACCACGTCGATGGCCGGGTCGCTGGACAGGATTTCCGTGAGCATCTGCCGCACGACGGCGGAGTCGTCGACGATCAGGACCCGGCAGGGGGCGTTGCCGGTGAAGGTCATTCGAACAGCTCCACGCCACCGGTGACCGGCGCCTTGGACAGGCGCGCACGCACCGCCGATTCGGTGGCGGCCACCTCGGCTTCATGCGCATGCGGCAGGCGCTGCACCACCACGCGGCCGGTATCGGCGAAGAACCAGATCTTGCGCGGATGGATGCCGCACAAGTCCTCGGCAATGATCGGAATGTGCTCGGCCTGAAGGTACTGGCGGACAAACTCGGCGTTGCGGGTGCCAACCGGGTTGCTGGTGAAGCCCTTCAGCACGTTGGCGCCACCGAACACCTTGGCCTCGATGCGCTTGCGGTGGGCACCACGCTTGAGCATGTCGTTGATCAGCAGTTCCATCGCGTAGCTGCCGTAGCGCGCGGGCGCGCCGTCACCGGCGTTGCCCTCGGGCAGCAGGAAGTGGTTCATGCCGCCGATCTTCAGCACCGGGTCGCGCAGGCAGGCGGCGACGCACGAGCCCAGCGTGGTGGTCAGCGCGGTGGTGTCATCGACCACCAGGTACTGGGTGGGCAGCAGCTTGGCGGCGATGGTCTGGAAGCGCGCATCCTGGTAGCGCATCACATCGTCGGTACGCAGTGAAGCATTCATGCGCCGGCCTTCGCCGCACGGCGGTACAGGGTGCGGCCGCAGGGCTGGATCAGGTCGGCGGCGTGCAGATAGTTCTCCGAATGGCCGGTGTAGAGCAGGCCGTCATCGGCCAGGTGCTGCACCAGGCGGCCGAGGATCGCGCGCTGGGTCGGCTTGTCGAAGTAGATCATTACGTTGCGGCAGAACAGTGCGTCGAACGGGCCACCGACGTCGTAGCGCGGGGCGAGCAGGTTCAACGGGCGGAATTCGATCAGCTCGCGCAGCGCAGGCAGCACGCGGCACTGGCCCTCGTTGGGGCCGCTGCCACGCTGGAAGTAGCGGCGGCGCAGGTCCGGATCGAGGCTGGCGACGCGATCGATGTTGTAGACGCCGCGGCCGGCGGTGGCCAGCACCTGGGTATCGACGTCGGTGGCAATGATGCGCACCGGCGGCTTCAGGGAGCCAAAGGCCTCGCACGCGGTGATCGCCATCGAGTAGGGCTCTTCACCCGTGGACGCCGCGCACGACCACAGCAGCAACGGCGTGCGGCTGGAGCGCTGCTGCAGTTCTTCGCGCAGCTTGTCGAAGTGGTGCGGTTCGCGGAAGAACGAGGTCAGGTTGGTGGTCAGGGCGTTGGTGAACGCCTGCCACTCGTCACCGTCTTCCTGTTCCAGATGGTCCAGGTACTGCTGGAAGCTGCGCATGCCCAGCGTGCGCAGGCGGCGCGACAGGCGGCCATAGACCATGTCGCGCTTTGCCGGCGCAAGCGCAATGCCCACGCGCTGGTAGATCAGGTCGCAGACGCGGCGGAAATCACGGTCGGCGAACTCGAATTCGCGTGGACCGGTAACGATGGGAGTAGGACTTTGCACGGGGGACGTGTCCGTCGGCGGGGGCGGCGGCCGAAGCCGCCACAGGTGGGTCTCAGAATTCCTGCCAGTCGCTGTCGCTGGCGACGAAGGTGCCGGCGTTGCTGCTGCGACGTACCGGCGCGGGGGGGCTGGTCGGCTGCGGACGTGCCACGGTGGTGATGCGCGCCGGTTCCACGCGTTCGGCGACAGCCTTCACTGCGGCGGAGACCTGGTTGTCGAGGCGGAAGATCGCCACTGCATCGGCCAGCTGCGCCGCCTGGTCTTCCATCGCACGTGCGGCAGCGGTGGCTTCCTCCACCAGCGCGGCGTTCTGCTGGGTGGTCTCGTCCATCTGCACCACGGTCTGGTTGACCTGCTCGATGCCCGCGCTCTGTTCCTGCGAGGCCGCAGAGATCTCGGCCATGATGTCGGTCACACGCTGCACCGAGGCGACGATCTCGCCCATGGTGCTGCCGGCCTGGTGGACCAGGCTGGAGCCCTCGGCAACCTTGCCGACCGAGTCGTCGATCAGGCTCTTGATCTCCTTGGCGGCAGCGGCCGAGCGCTGGGCGAGGGTGCGCACTTCGCTGGCGACCACGGCGAAGCCGCGGCCCTGTTCACCGGCACGCGCGGCTTCCACGGCGGCGTTCAGCGCCAGGATGTTGGTCTGGAACGCGATGCCGTCGATCACCGAGATGATCTCGGCGATCTTCTTCGACGAGGCTTCGATGGCGGACATGGTGGTGACCACCTGGCCGACGACCTCGCCACCCTGCGAGGCGACGCCATGGGCGCCGATGGCGAGCTGGTTGGCCTGGCGGGCGTGCTCGGCGTTCTGGCGCACGGTGGAGGTCAGTTCCTCCATCGAGGCCGCGGTTTCTTCCAGGTTGGCGGCCTGCTGTTCGGTCCGGCGCGACAGGTCGCTGTTGCCGGAGGCGATCTTGCCGGCGGCCAGGGTGATGCTGGAGGCGCTGGCCTGGATCTGGCCGACGATCTGGGTCAGCTGCGCGACCGTGGCGTTGGCATCGTCGCGCATGCGGGCGAACACGCCCTGGTAGTCGCCGTGCATGCGCGCGGTCAAGTCACCTTCGGCGATGGCCGACAGCAGCTGCGAGAGCTTGCCGAGGTTGTCATCGCTGACCGCCATCATCGCGTTGAGGTTTTCCAGCATCAGACGGAAATCGTGGTCGAAGCGCTGCGCATCGCCTCGGCGGCTGAAGTCGCCGGCAGCAGCGGCGCTGGCCAACTGCTTGATCTCGGCGTTGATGCGGCCGAGGTTGGCCTTGACGGTGTCGACGGTGGTGGTCATCGCCGCCTTCTCGCCCGGGTAGCGGGCGATGTCGCGGCTCAGGTCACCGACCGCGTACTGCTGCACCACGTCCAGCACATCGTGCAGGGTCTGCACGTGGCTACCCACCAGGGAGTTGGTTTCCTGCACCATCAGCCCGTATTCGCCGGGGAAGGCGCTGGCGTCGATGCGGTAGCTGAGTTCGCCACCGTCGTGGCGGCGGGCCATTTCGCGCTGGCCGGTGATGACCGCATGCAACTGCTGCTGCATGCCGGCCATGGCGTCCAGCAGGCGACCGGTTTCATCGTGCGGCTGCGGGCCGATGTGGCTGTCGAGCTTGCCGGCGGCGATGCCTTCGGCGACGGCTGTGGCCTGCTTCAGCGGTACCGCGATGCGGTTGCCGATGACCCAGCTCAGGGCCAGTACGATCAGCACCAGGACGCCGCCGGAGACTGCCATGATGGCGGTGAACACCAGCGCCTGCTTCTGCACGTCGTCCATGTAGACGCCACTGCTGACCACCCAGTTCCACGGCGCGAACAGTCCGGCGTAGGCAACCTTCTCGACGTCGCCCTTGCTGCCCGGCTTCGCCCAGCGATAATTGACGAAGCCACCACCGGCCTTGGCCGCTTCGACCTGGTCGTAGTAGATGCGCACACCATCGTCGGTGCGGAAGTCCTTCATGTCCTTGCCGACCAGGTCCTTGCGGAACGGGTGCATCAGCAGCCGGTAGCCGGTGTCGTAGACGTTGAAATAGTAGGTATCGTTCTCTGCACGCATCACTTCCAGTGCCTGCAGCGCGGCGCGCTTGGCAGCCTCTTCGCTGAGTTCGCCGGTACCGGCCAGGCGGTGGTAGTGCTGGAGGATGCCGTAGCTCAGTTCGACCTGGGTCTTCAGTGCGGTCTTTCGGGTCTCGGTGAGATCCAGGTACTGCATGCGGGCGGCGATCACCGAGAGCGCGATCACGCCGAGCGCGATGAGCAGCGTCAGCAGGTTGAGCTTGCGCCGGACGGAAAGATTGCTGAAGTAGTGTTGCCAGCGATGCAGGAGATTCATCGAGCAGGACCCGGTTGAAGCAGGCGGGCGGCGCCGAGCCGGTCAGCGGCGGGATACACCGTGACAACCCCGTTATCGGCCGCAGAGGCGGGGGATTGAGGTGCGGTGTCGGAACGTATTCAGGTTTTTCCTGCAGCGGCGGCTGCGGCGCTGCCTGCGGCAGGCTGGTTTTGAAGCAACAGCAACAGCAACAGCAACAGCAACAGCGGCTGGTCGGCGCTGGATTGTCAGTAAGTGGCTGGGCCGGGGTGGGCAGGCAGGACACGCCGTAAACCCGTCCATGAAGTGACCCCCGGGAGTTGGACATCAGATCCAACCCCGAGGGATACATGAACAGATACGACGCGCGTTTCAAACTGCAGGTCGCCAAAGAGGCCTGCAAGACCTCCACATCGGTCAAAGCC
>NZ_JAVFVN010000518.1:0-338 GCF_030910085.1 Stenotrophomonas maltophilia group sp. RNC7
ACCATGTGGCGCGGCTCGATGACGTTCGAGACGCCGATGCTGTTCTCGATCGGCTTCATCTTCGTGTTCACCATGGGCGGCTTCACCGGCCTGATCCTCTCGGTGGCGCCGATCGACATCCAGGTGCACGACACGTATTACGTGGTGGCCCACTTCCACTATGTGCTGGTGGCCGGCTCGCTGTTCGCGCTGTTCGCCGGCACCTACTACTGGCTGCCCAAGTGGACCGGCCGCATGTACAGCGAAAAGTTGGGCAAGCTGCACTTCTGGTCGACGCTGATCTCGTTCAACGTGACCTTCTTTCCGATGCACTTCCTGGGCCTGGCCGGCATGCCGCG
>NZ_JAVFVN010000606.1:0-1075 GCF_030910085.1 Stenotrophomonas maltophilia group sp. RNC7
CCCTCCCCGCCGCTCTTCCGAGCTGCATGGCCCGGCGCTACCCCTGCGTATCCGGTAGCGCCGGGCCATGCCCGGCGGCCGCTCTTCAATCCCAGGCCGGCGCAATGCCTTCCGGGTTGGCCAGGCGATGGCCGCGGTCGAGCTTGGCGATCTGTGCCATGTCTTCGTCGGTCAGGCGGATCGCTGCCGCTTCCAGGTTGCTGGCCAGGTTGTCGCGCCTGGTCGAGGACGGAATGACCGAGAAGCCCTGCTGCAGCGCCCAGGCCAGCGCGACCTGCGCCGGCGTGGCCTGGTGGCGGCCGGCGATGGCCTGGATCACCGGGTCCTTGATTACCTCACCATAGGCCAGGCTCATGTAGGCGGTGATGTGGATGCCGTTGTCCTGCAGGAATTTCACCAGCAGGCGGTTCTGCAGGTACGGGTGGATCTCGATCTGGTTGGTGGCGATGGCGCCGGCACCCAGGATGCCGATCGCCTTGCGGGTCTGCGCGATGGTGAAGTTGGAGATGCCGATCTCCTTCGTCAGGCCCTGTGCCTTGGCCTCGGCCAGTGCGGTCAGGTACTCCTCCATCGGCACGTCGACCTTGCCGTTCGGCGACGGCCAGTGGATCAGTGCCAGGTCCACATGATCGGTACGCAGCTTTTCCAGACTGGTACGCAGGCTGGCCAGCAGCGCTTCGCGCTTGAACTCGGTGATCCAGATCTTGGTGGTCAGGTAGATCTCATCGCGCGGCACGCCGGAATCGGCGATGGCCTGACCGACTTCGGCTTCGTTGCCGTAGATCTGCGCGGTATCGATGGCGCGGTAGCCGACCTCCAGCGCGTTGCGCACGGAATCGATCACGGTCTGGTCCTTGAGGCGGAAAGTGCCAAGACCGAAGGCGGGGACTGTCATGAGGGGCTCCAGCAGTGGGGGAGGGAGACGGGAATATCCACGAAAGGGTAGGCCAGCGGCCGTGTGCATGCCGGCAACGGTGCATTGCACTGCCGTGTACGACCACAGGCCGTAATGAGTGCGGAACGTTGGTCCGCACTGTTCATGCCGCCACCCATGTAGCGTTGGACGCTGCCGGCC
>NZ_JAVFVN010000653.1:0-378 GCF_030910085.1 Stenotrophomonas maltophilia group sp. RNC7
ATTTATTAAATAGTCTATTGTTAAAGATAAGCAAAATGAGAAATGATAGGGATTATTTTACTAAAGAAGATATGGAATTATTCATAAGCAAATACAAAATTGAATCTTCTATGACTAAAGTACTTGATGAATTTTATGATAGAAAGTTCAAAACGCCTTCTGAAATACTAAAAATATTAGGAGACGATAAAGAAGAGATATTAAATAAATTAGAAAATCAAATTATTAAAGCTGATAATTACATTAAGAATAAAAGTTTTAATGAAGCATTAAGAATATATAGTTCATTGGCTATGTTTTATGACAATGAACTAATATTAATTAACTGTGCTATGCTTAGTGAGATTATAAGCAATTATACTGAAGCAATAGATTATT
>NZ_JAVFVN010000670.1:0-2544 GCF_030910085.1 Stenotrophomonas maltophilia group sp. RNC7
TACAATTTCTCTTGTAGGCGGATGTTCACTTTTTGATGGAAATTCAGCAGACTATGCCGCTAAAACTGATAGTGGTACCATAACTAAGGAACAACTTTATGAACATATGGTAGACAAAGTAGGAGAGCGTACTTTAGATGAATTAATAACACTAAAAGTTTTGGAGAAAAAATATAAAGTATCAAATGGTGAAATTG
Source organism: Stenotrophomonas maltophilia group sp. RNC7 (assembly GCF_030910085.1). Taxonomy (NCBI): domain Bacteria; kingdom Pseudomonadati; phylum Pseudomonadota; class Gammaproteobacteria; order Lysobacterales; family Lysobacteraceae; genus Stenotrophomonas; species Stenotrophomonas maltophilia group sp. RNC7. The sequence continues at coordinate 198 of NZ_JAVFVN010000670.1, forward strand.
ATGATGAAATAAAACGTTTAAAAGCTGAATTCGGTAATACATTTAAAGATTTTCTCGCTCAAAATGGGGTAAGTAATGAGGAGCAATTACGAGATGTTATAAAACTAGATAAACTAAAGCAAAAACTAGCACTGGATCACATCAAAGTAAAAGAAAAAGACTTAAAAGATTTATACCAACAAAAAAAACCTGAATTAAGGGTAAGTCATATTTTAGTTGCTGACGAACAGCAAGCAAACGATATTAAAGGGAAGATTGATGCAGGAGAAGATTTCGGAAGTTTAGCTAAAGAATTTTCTCTTGATGTAGCGACTAAAGAAAAAGGTGGCGATATTGGATATTTTAAAGATGGTGATATGCTTCAACCATTCCAAGATGCCGCGAGAAAATTAAAACCTGGGGAAGTAAGTCAACCTGTACACACAGATTTTGGATACCATATCATTAAATTAATAGATGAAAAAAAACTACCATCTTTTGAAAAAATGAAACCTCAATTAGAGAGCGAGTTAATCACAAAAAAAATTGATCAGTCCAAAATAAATGCTGAAATCCAAAAGCTTTTGGATAAAGAGCATATTAAAATTGGGGAAGATAAATTAAAGGATTTGTATAAAAATAATTCAAAATCAATTGAACAGCCAACACCTAAATAAAGTAATTTGTATTAATCTTATAAATAATTCACAGAATTTCTAAAAAGTAAGAACACCCATAAAAGTACGAAATGTGGGTGTTCTTACTTTTTAATTTGATGTTATTTTACTTTTATTAAAAATTTCGATTGCTTTATTTAGAGAGACCTTTTTAAATCGTCCGTTATCAATTAAAAATATTGCTTTACAACGATCAGCATAATGTTCTAATACCATAATCGTTTCTTCGTTTTCTACACCTATCATATTAGTTCCATTATCCCTTAATACCCATATGACCTTACAGTTGAACTTAAAATAAGTTAACATATCTAAAACATAAAAATCAGATTTATAATGCTTTACATACCTTTCTACATACCGATGCATTACCACTATTTCCTCGTTATTATCAGGTAAAATATCAGCTGGTATAGCAATATGTTGCATGTTATATTCCTTATTCAAATCTTGAATTTGATTATTAACCCTATAATAATCAAATTCCATAGTTATTCTTAAATTAAAACTAGGAACACCATTTTCAAAGCTCAATCCATAAATACTAACTTTTTCTTTTTTCATTTTGATTCCCCCTTATTTTTTGAAGAGTTTTCTAAATTAATGTTAGTTGGCCATTTTCTTCAACTGAAATTGGTATATGCTCCTTGCATAGGTTTGAAATATTTTTCTTCTTTTCCCTGTATAAAGTCTTTATTTTATAAAACGTCTTGGCAATCTGATTTGCAATACCCTTAATTATTCTACAATCCACACTTTGACCAATAATTTCATATCTTCTCGTTAACGGTATAGTATCTGGAAAGCTAAAACTTTGTGGGATACTTAAAATTCTTTTTAGTTCACTAATACTAAAAAAACGCCACTTTGTTTTGTCTTCATTCAATAGATATGAGTTACTTGAACAATGACTTCTATATCGCCCTAATATACACTGTATTTCTTTAGCATCTGGTGTTACAAAAGTCTTAGTCAAATTCCGATCCTTAAAAGCACTTCTACTCTGAAAACTATCCATCCATGTTCTTAAGTCTTTCCATTGATGGATTACATTTTTCCCATCCAAATATTCTCTTAATTTAGAACGTTTTACTGTTCTTGGAGGAGAAGGGAATTCAAAGTTTAAAAATGCTTCTTCCGACCGAAAAGCTACAGCGTAAGTCCTATTTCTTTTTGCAATAGAACCAAAGTCTACAGCATCTATATTTTTTTCACTCCAATACGGGAACATATCTTTCACAAGATTCTTTAAATCTCTAAATATATCACTTGAGAAAAATCTAGGTACATTTTCAAAAAATAGCATTTCTGGAGCAGAAGCTCTTATTATCCTAGCAGCTGCAATGGATAAATCTGTTTGTAGCCCCTCCGTCATAGAGCCAATTTGGGTCCATTTATTACATGGAAGGGTAATATTCATAACATCGCTTTTTGGTATTTCGTTAATATCTCTAATATCTCCATTAAAAACAAATGACTTATCACCGAAATTATGTCTTAATACTTCCACACAATCATCTTCCAATTCTATTTCTGCAGTAGGTGTAAAGTATTGTGTATCAACAAATGCTGCTGTTCCAATTCCTCCTCCAGCACAAACGCTTAATAATGAAATTCGTTCATCTGTTTTTTTAGGTAGAATCTGAACGTTCATAAGATTAAACCTTAATGGACGAACAATTACTTTTTTA
>NZ_JAVFVN010000705.1:0-1459 GCF_030910085.1 Stenotrophomonas maltophilia group sp. RNC7
CCGTAGCGACGAGCAACGGCTTTGACCGATGTGGAGGTCTTGCAGGCCTCTTTGGCGACCTGCAGTTTGAAACGCGCGTCGTATCTGTTCATGTATCCCTCGGGGTTGGATCTGATGTCCAACTCCCGGGGGTCACTTCAGGGACGGGTTTACGGCGTGTCCCGCCATCTGTACCCGCCCCGCCAAGCCATCAGCAACCCAGAGCCGCTTTGGCTGTTGATGTTGATGTTGACGTTGCCCGCCGCAGGCGGACCACCGCGCGTCAGCGCGGCGCCTCCACATCCAACCCGATCGGGCAGCTCACGCCGGTGCCGCCGATACCGCAGTAGCCGTTCGGATTCTTCGCCAGGTACTGCTGGTGGTAGTCCTCGGCGTAGTAGTACGCCGGTGCCGGGTACACGATCTCGGTGGTGATCGGGCCGTAGCCGGCCGCAGCCAGCTGCGCCTGGTAGGCCTCACGGCTGGCCAGCGCGGCCTTGTACTGGGCCTCGTCGGTGGCATGGATCGCCGAGCGGTACTGGGTGCCGGTGTCGTTGCCCTGACGCATGCCCTGGGTCGGGTCGTGGCTTTCCCAGAACAGCTGCAGCAGCCGCTCCAGGCTCACCACCGCCGGGTCGAACACCACCTGCACCACTTCCGTGTGCCCGGTCAGGCCCGAGCAGACCTCTTCATAGGTCGGGTTCGGGGTGATGCCACCGGCATAGCCCACCGAGGTGCTGTACACGCCCGGCTCGGTCCAGAACTTGCGCTCGGCGCCCCAGAAACAGCCCAGCGCAAAGCGGATCTGCTGCAGGCCGGCGAAACGGTCCTTCAGCGGATGGCTGTTCACGAAGTGCTGGTTGCTGTGCAGCGGCAGCGGTTGGTCACGCCCCGGCAGCGCCTCTTCCGGGCGCGGCAGGCGCTGCTTGAAGGCGCCGATGCCGAGGATGCCCTGCCCAATTCCCAACATGATGCGCTCCTACGCCGGAAGGCCGGCAATGTCGTCTGCATCGGAAATGGGGTCGGACGGGGCCTGGCCCAAGTCCAGCGCCGCCACGATGCCCTCGGCCTGCGGCCGCGCCGCATCGGGGATGCCGACCCGCAGCACGCCAAACAGCGGCAGCTCGCCCATCCCACCCAGCAGCTGCTCTCCGAACACGAACGCGGGGATACCGGCGTCTTCCAGCGCGTGCTTGACCAGATGGGCGTCGAACAGATTGTCGGCCTTGTACACGATGTGCATGCGGCGGCTCCTCGGGACAAGGGTCCAGCATACGCCTGGGGGCTGAATGGTGGAGAGGGCGGGATCCGAGAGTTGGCCGCCCCCGGCCCGCCCAAACCGCAGACCCCCGGGTGTGGGGGGCCGGGGCCCGGCCCCCCCCCCGCGGGCCCGGGTGGGGGGCCCCGGGGGGCGCCCCCACCCCGCCCCCCCCCCCCCCCAAAAACCCCCCCCCCCCGGGGGGGGGCCCCGGCGCCCGGC
>NZ_JAVFVN010000762.1:0-316 GCF_030910085.1 Stenotrophomonas maltophilia group sp. RNC7
TAATATGGTAGGTATGTTCCAATGTGAAGGCTTCTTGATCCGTACTATCGAGATTTTTCTCAACAGAAATATCCGCAACCCAATCTGAACCCTCTTGCTTTAGCTCTCCCCAGTCAACAACTCTGTAACCACTGCCCGCAAAATCAATGTAAACATCAGCTGTAACTGAAGTTCCAGAATGCATAGCGTGCTGAAGAAGATTCACTCTAACCTGGTTCGCATCAATATCCACCGCTTCCCATTCAGCTGTTGTAGTTACTTTAATCGACTCACTGAACGGAGAATATTTGCCCGAACGATCGAGAGATCTTACTTT
>NZ_JAVFVN010000826.1:0-315 GCF_030910085.1 Stenotrophomonas maltophilia group sp. RNC7
GGCATGTGGAGAGGGTGTGCCCCTTTCGCTATTTGCGAGTTCATAGCATCTTCGGCGATGAGATGATGGTATACGATGACCAGTCGCATCTCTCCTAAGTTCTCTTTCGTATATGTAAATATGTATAAACAACACAAAGAACTCCCGCGACTGCAGTATTTCGCGGGAGTTTGTCTTCAATCTGTGAGACGATCTCAACGGATCGTCTCTTTGGCCGATTTGGTGATCATACGGCAGCCCGGTTCAATTCGATGCCATCAATGGATGCCATGCCGCGAGCTCCTGAATCTTGGCGATAATGCGCGCTTCATCGTC
>NZ_JAVFVN010000828.1:0-365 GCF_030910085.1 Stenotrophomonas maltophilia group sp. RNC7
TTTTTTCCGTGTGTTCTACTGTTTTGGGGTGGCCTGTTTATCCCGGCAACGGTTGGTTGAACTGTGTCTGTTTTGTAAATTAATCGGGTTCATTTCGGTTTTCCGCAGTAAATGTTTTGTGACCCAATGTGATATTCCGACTGTTCGCTGGATTCTGTCGATGGGGGGGTGGGTCCGGGTGCGGGGGCGTGCGCCGCTTGGATGCGGCGACCGAGCTTACTTGTACGTACTTGCAGCGCCCCCCGCAACCGGGCCCACCCCGCCAATCCTCAGGAAACCAGCTTCGGCTGTTGCTTCGGCTCTTGCAGTGGCCGTGGCCTCTGCAGGTGCAGGGCGCAGCCCTGCCAAGTAAACCCCACCCTATA
>NZ_JAVFVN010000830.1:0-1190 GCF_030910085.1 Stenotrophomonas maltophilia group sp. RNC7
GCATTAATATCTCTTATAATTGAATTGTATGCCTCAATTGTCATTAGAGAATTAGAAGAGGGAATATTTCGTAAATCACTCCTTTTATATTTTTTTAAATAATTAACTGCAGTATCTCTTATCTCGCGTCCCGCAGCATCAAGCTGTTCAAAAAGTTTAGTTGCTTTCTTCTCTAGTTTAGTCGCTAATTGTATGTCATTAAATAAAAAATCCTTGTTGAGATAACTTAATACTAAACACACTTCTTGTAGCTTTTTAAGGTAAATTGGACCATTTATTAATAGGCGGTTTTTGTTTGCATTTATATCTTTTTCTATTAAAATTAAATCTTTTTGAATTTCCTGTGCGTATTCTTCTAAAAATGAGGCTTTGGATTGCACTTTGTTTTTTATCATGTTATTCCCTCCCACTAGATAAAGTTTATTTATAAAGCCAAATTAATAAGGCTGTAACAATAATCCAAAAAGGCATTACAAATATTAATCCCCAAAAAACTCCTTTAAAAAATTTAATTTCAGTATATGGATTCATTTCAAAATCATTTAAAAATGAGGCTTTGGATTGCACTTTATTTTTTAACATTATTTTTCCTCCCAATGGATTTGTAATTTATAGAATCAACTGTTTTGTATTTCTGCAATGAATTTGTTGAATTCAGGAAAGATTTCATGAGTAATAATGTTGAAGTTTGAAGTATAACAATAATTTTTTGCTGCAATTAAATCTATCTCGATTATGTTAATTTTCTCTTGATCTTCAATCATTGAAGGGAAAATATTAAAAATTCCCCTTTGTTGACTTGGGAGCAGTGTTTCAAAAAAGTAATGTTGAAATTTGTCTGTCACATTACTTATTTCATAATGTCTCTCTAGAACGGTAATAATGGTAGCTATATCCCATTTTTTAGCTATAAATTTGTTTTTTTCAAGGCATAGAAGAATGCAGCCTATTATTATAATTAAATGTGACGTACCATATTTACTCTCAATAAAGATGGAATTCTTCACATCACTGTGAGAGGCGAGTTTATAAATATTCCTGGTCCCCAAATTAATTACCTCCCTTATTAATTTCAAAAATGATAAAGAAACTAACGTTTTGATAAGAGTAATTGTCCCTCATAATATTCATGAAGTCTTTTTTGTAGTCTACTAATAGGTTCTAACTGTGTATCAGTAACTTTACCGTTA
>NZ_JAVFVN010000843.1:0-701 GCF_030910085.1 Stenotrophomonas maltophilia group sp. RNC7
CGATTCTGTACGCTCCCAGGAATCTTAGCAATATCTCCCTTCCCCTTAGACGCCGAGAAGGTCTGTAGATACCCAGGGCCTCCTAATCTCTTTCCACTTTTGACCAATGGTTTTACAGCCTTCGCTGGTTTAAATCCCATCGTTACAAGAGCAAGCATCTTATCGCCGTCTGCCGCGTTAGGGTCTGCAAACATTCGAAGTTCTTCGACCATGAAGAAGTTCCCTACGTTCACTACACCCTTCGTCGCTCCTGAGAATAGTCCTGCTGGTACTCCATAGCTTTCGCCTATCCCATCCATCTCATCTGCAAACACTTGTACGTTGCGATCATAATCTCTGAAATAGCTGTCACTGAATGGAACCCAGTTCGGTGCCGATCTCCAGCCCTTAGGCAAGAAGCTCTTTCATACAAGCTAAATGACGAAATCTTCATGCATGTATTACATGTGTTAGATATGTTATTTGCTGAATAATAGATTCATACGGCACTAAGTAGCCCAAAAAAAACCTTGAAAGGCATGATACCAATCAAGGTTTTGTATAAACTACAGATTTTCAGAAATGTACTTTTGTCCCCATTCATTAAATTTTTCCCAAAACTTTTCATCAAAAACAGATTCTTCGTTTAGCCTGAAAGCCACCCCAAGCTCTTTCCACTTAACAAAATTAAAATTTGGTGGATACATCCCTGTCGTATACAA
>NZ_JAVFVN010000847.1:0-847 GCF_030910085.1 Stenotrophomonas maltophilia group sp. RNC7
GAAGTAAATAAAGGCTTCATTATTATAAATTTTGTCATCTAATTGTTTAATAGTTATTTCATTGGTAGCCTCTTGTTTTTCGTTCGCTTGTACTCCGTATTGATTAAGCGTAAAGAAAGCAAAAATCATGGTACAAATAGCACCGATTAGGCCTAATATAGCAATTTTTTTCTTTTTCATTTTCTCTTCCCTACTTTCTTAATGATTTTTATTTAGTCAGTTTCAGATTTATCTAAGAGTTATCTCGATTCTGTCCAATGTAAAAACCCTCGCTCTACTGGCAAGGGTTTTTATAAGGAGGGGGATAAATAAGTATTATATTCATTTAACTATATTTTTTTAATAGATATAAATAACTTTTTGTTGAATTTGGTTTAATTTTAAAAAGATTTTATTTTTATTTATATCTCCATTGACTTTAAACAGCAATATGCGGGGAATCGGTCCTTCAGTTAACTGAGGTTAATGGCCGCATGTTATTTACCCCCCTATTTAGGAGTACCGTTAGCATTTCGGAAAAAACCCACGCTAAGCAAAAAAATATAATAAGCTGTCCATATGAACAGCTTATTTACGTAAAATTCGTTATTGGAAATTACACATTGCTAGATAGAGATTTTACCCTTGTACCACCATTCTATAAATATTTGTAAAGTGGGAGCAACCCATGTTCGACTATCATTTTCATGATTCCAGATATAGATATCATTGTTGTTAATTAGTCCATTTAATACACGATAGCCAAACAAATCTCCATTCCCCGCATCAGCTATAAATAAAAGAGAGTCAAATGGCATGTACATTTCTTTAAAAAACTTTTCATTACGCATATTGTAATTTTCTTTCT
>NZ_JAVFVN010000853.1:0-655 GCF_030910085.1 Stenotrophomonas maltophilia group sp. RNC7
CAGAAATTGAAGTGGATCCGCAGACATATGAAGTTAAAGTTGATGGAAAAGTAATCACGTGTGAAGCAGTAGATGTACTACCTATGGCTCAAAGATATTTTTTATTTTGATATAACGGGGGAGATAAAATGATTATTGAAAAAATTAATAACAATGTATGCAATATGGATGATTTTTCAAATACAAAAAAGCATCTTGATAAAATATTGATTTCTAGTGAGCTTTTACTGAAGAGGGTTCAGAAACTATATTCAGAATCTGGTTTTGAAATTGGGGTGTCTTTAGGTAGTGGAGAAACATTAAAGAACGGTGATATTTTATATGAAGATGAAAATCGAATTGTATATATTGAAGTATTACCAGAAGAAGTAATTGTAATTACTCCAACATCAATAAAAGAAATGGGAATCATTGCTCATAACTTAGGCAATAGACATTTACCAGCACAATTCGATGAAGGGTGCATGATTTTGGCGAATGACTACTTAGTAGAAGATTTGCTTAAAAAGGAAGGTGTTCCTTATCAAAAAGAAAATAGAGTATTACCAAAACCGTTCAAGCATGCTTCACACAAACATATTTAACCTACTTAACCTACTCCAAATTAGTGATTCTAACTTCCCAACAGGAAGTTTTAGTCACTCTTTTGGATTAG
>NZ_JAVFVN010000866.1:0-309 GCF_030910085.1 Stenotrophomonas maltophilia group sp. RNC7
TAGACCATCTTCTTTTAGTGAGTTAATTGGACAAAATCATATAAAGCAAACTTTATTGAATGCTTTAAAAAGTAATAAGTTTACACATGCATATATGCTAACAGGACCAAGGGGAACAGGAAAAACAAGTATTGGGAAACTATTTGCCAAGGCTATCAATTGTGAACAACTAGTAAATGGAGAACCATGTAATGAATGTAATCAATGTAAGCAAATTATGAATAATTCACACCCAGATATTTTAGAAATTGATGCAGCATCTAATAACGGTGTAGAGCAAATTAGAGATATAAGAGAACAAGTAACATA
>NZ_JAVFVN010000876.1:0-437 GCF_030910085.1 Stenotrophomonas maltophilia group sp. RNC7
CTAATCAGGTTTTTCTTTATTTTGTCGTCGATCCCTAATAGCGTAAAAACCCCCGGGGATCGACGACAACTTGAAAAATGAAGAAATGAGAAGGGGAATGTAGATTATTGGAGATAACATTATGACTTGCGTTGTTTATCAACTTAGAGCTATTGGCTTGTAGGACCAATAGCTGTCTGATAGAATTGGCGTAGGGAGGCACTTTTTGGGGTTTTGAATGTACCTAAGAGGAATTGAAATTCGGATACTCGCGACATCTCTCGGGCCCCGATCTGGTTTTGAATGTACCTAAGAGGAATTGAAATATCAAAAGGGTGACGTTGGGGTGGACACGCCTGCGGGTTTTGAATGTACCTAAGAGGAATTGAAATCCGAATCGAGCTCCGCTACCACACGACGCCCTTCGAGGTTTTGAATGTACCTAAGAGGAATTGAAA
>NZ_JAVFVN010000884.1:0-314 GCF_030910085.1 Stenotrophomonas maltophilia group sp. RNC7
ATGCTAGATATATGGAAATTGGAGCTGCCAATATTCGCGGTGTGCTCACTGCAGATCAAATCACTACAAACATAAGTGAAGTTTCCAGTACTCTTTATGTAGGCGGAACTCAATATAACGGAACAATTATATTAGGTTCAAGCTTTACGAGAGGATCAATAGACTTTAACGGTGAATCAATATTTTTAAATGCTATGAGTGGAGTTTATGCAAGAAGTGGTATACAAGATGGATTAATCATAACAGATAACATATTAGATAGTTATTTGGAGGATTACACTAGACCATACTATCGTTCTAATTTTTGCTATGTA
>NZ_JAVFVN010000887.1:0-352 GCF_030910085.1 Stenotrophomonas maltophilia group sp. RNC7
TAACAGCAGATTGTACTTCCTTGGATATAGACGAAGAAACGAGACAGCTTCTGATGACGAGACCAGCCTTTGGCGGCAATATTATGGCGACGATCATATGTCCAGATCATAGACCACAGATGTCCACTGTAAGACCAGGGGTTATGTTAAAGCTGGATAGAGATACCAGTAGAACAGGAGACGTTGTAGTCTTTGACGCAGGTCTAACACCATCGGACTTAAATGTTGAAGTTCTAGAAATAGTGAAGGAAGATAAGAAAAAAGCCAATATAGAGGATGCCAATGTTCTAATATCCGGAGGTAGAGGCGTAGGGTCTAAGGAGAACATGTCTCATTTATACGATCTTGCCGA
>NZ_JAVFVN010000472.1:0-321 GCF_030910085.1 Stenotrophomonas maltophilia group sp. RNC7
AGGGTCGCCCGCGTTATTGCGCGTAGCCATTGATCACATCTCCGGGCTTGATGTCGTTGGGGTTGCGCACCCAGGGGTTCAGCCGCAGCAGCTCGCTGGCGCGCCGGTAATCGCCGTACCAGGCATGGGCCAGCAGGTGCAGATTGGTGGGCGCGGCGACCACGCGCTCGCGCAAGGGCGGGCGCGCGTCGATGATGACCGCTGCCGCTTCCTGGATGGCCAGGGCGGCGTCCTTGAGCGGTTCTGCGATGTCGCGGGCCACTTCGACCGGGTACAGGTCCCTGTTGGCGTCAATCGCGTCCTGGATCAGCGTGCGCACGT